>NZ_JBHYJH010000003.1:0-193019 GCF_042740445.1 Streptomyces sp. NPDC059003
GGGGAACAGCCCCCGGCGCGCCGCCGCGCCCGGCGCGTTCCGCAGCCGTCGGTCCGGCCGCGCTCGTCGCACGGACTGCGCGCCCTGCCTCCCGCCCCCCGCGCCGTGGTCGTCGTCATCGGCGCGGTCATGCTGTACGGCGCGTGCGTGCACGTCGTCGAGCTCGTGCTGTGGGGCTTCCGTTCCCGCGCCTGGGCGCCGCTGTGGCTCAACGCCTTCTGGAACTCGCTGATCCTCTTCGACTCGCTCTCCGGCGCCCTGCTCCTCAAGGCCCGCCGCGGTGGCCTCTATCTCACCTGCCTGACGATGCTCGCGGACCTGGCGTCCAACCTGTACGCGGTGTACGGGGTGCGGCACAGCGGCCTCGGCACGGGCGCGGCCGATGTCGTCGCCCTGCTCGCCTTCGGCCTGTTCGTGTTCGCGACGGCGCCCTGGCTGCACCGTCATCTGCACCGCCGTTCGTCCCGCCATCCGTCCCGCCATCCGCACCGCCCTCCGTCCCGCACGGCCCGCGTGCCATGATCGAGGCATGTCACGGGATGCGCAGAACACCTCCAACACGGGCTATCTCCTGGACAATCGGCAGGCCGAGGCGGGGGAGCGGTTCACCGCGCTGTCCGCGCTCTTCGACCCGTCGACGTTCCGGCACTTCGAGAGGGTCGGGGTCGGCGAGGGGTGGCGCTGCTGGGAGGTCGGCGCCGGCGGGCCCACCGTCCCGGCCTGGCTCGCCGAGCGCGTCGGCCCGACCGGGCACGTGGTGGCCACCGACATCGACACCTCCTGGATGCGGGAGGCGACGGGCTTCGAGACGCTGCGGCACGACGTGGCGGCCGAAGCGCCCCCGGCCGGCGGGCCGTTCGACCTGATCCACGCCCGGCTCGTGCTGGTGCACGTCGCCGACCGCGACAAGGCCCTGCGGTCCATGGCCGCGGCGCTCCGCCCCGGCGGCCGGCTGGTCGTCGAGGACGGCGACCCGGCGTTGCTGCCGCTGATCTGCCCCGACGAGTACGGGCCCGAGCAGGAGCTGGCCAACAGGCTGCGCCGCGGCTTCCGCGAGCTGATGCGGCAGCGCGGCGCGGACCTGGCGTACGGGCGCAAGCTGCCGCGGCTGCTGCGCGAGGCCGGACTCGTCGACGTCGAGGCCGACGCCTACTTCCCGGTCGCCTCACCCGCGGCCACCGTCCTTGAGGAGGCCACCGTCCGCCAGGTCCGCGACAAGCTCGTCGCCGCGGGCCTGGCCACGGACGAGGAGATCGACCGCCACCTGGCCAACCTCGCCGCGGGCGGACTCGACGTGGCCACCGCGCCGATGATCTCCGCGTGGGGCCGCCGCCCTGAGGCGTGAGGCCTGAGGCCTGACGCGTGAGGCCTCAGGCCTGAGGCCGTGTACGGGGCCGCGGGGCTCAGGCCTCGCTGCGAGCGGTCACCTCGGCGGTGGGGTGAGGGTCGGCGGCGGGATCCGGGGCGACGTGCCGAGTGCACGCCCACAGCACGAGCCCGAGGCAGCTGAACCCGGCGCCCAGTGCGCAGACGGCGCCCCAGCCGGCCGCCGTGTAGAGGGAGGTCGCGGCGATGGCGCCGGTGGCGCTGCCGATCGAGTAGAAGACCATGTATCCGCCGATCAGCCGGCTGCCCGCGTCCGGGTGCAGTGCGTAGATCAGGGTCTGGTTGGTGACGTGGACCGCCTGTACGGCGAGATCGAGAAGGATCACCCCCACAGCCAGAGCCCAGAGCGAGCTGCGGGTGAAGGCCAGGGGCAGCCACGAGGCGGCGAGCAGCGCCAGCGCTATGCCGGTGGTCCGACCGGAAAGACCGCGGTCGTTCAGGCGGCCCGCCACGGTCGCGGCCAGGGCGCCGACGACACCGATCAGACCCAGCGCCCCGATCGCGGTGTGCGACAGGTGGTACGGGGCCTCGCTGAGCGGCAGCGCGACGCTGCTCCACAGCGTGCTGAAGGACGCGAAGATCAGCAGGCAGAACAGCGCCCGGAGCCGCAGCAGCCGTTCCCGCGCGAACAGCGTGACCGTGGAGCGCAGGAGCTCTCCGTAGCGCAGGCCGGCCGACGGAGCGGCACTGTGGCGCGGCAGTACGCGGTACAGGACCAGGGAGAGCAGCGCGGTGAGCGACGCCGAGGCGAGGTAGACGGAGCGCCAGCCCGCGAGGTCGGCGATGAGGCCGGACGCGGTGCGGGCGAGCAGGATCCCGATGACCACGCCGCTGGTGACCAGGCCCACGACCCGCCCGCGCCCGGCGGCGGGCGCCAGTGACGCCGCGAAGGCCACCAGGGTCTGCGTGACGACCGCGAGCAGCCCCGTCGCGGCCATGCCCACGAGCAGGAGCGCCGCCGTGTGGGCGGCGGCCACCACGGCAAGGGCCACCACCAGGAGCGCCAACTGGGCCACGATGAGCCGCCTGCGGTCGACCATGTCGCCCAGCGGCACCAGGAAGAAGAGCCCGAGGCCGTATCCGACATGCGTCAGGGTGACCACGCTGCCGACGAGAGCCGGGCTCATGGAGAGGTCGTGGCCCATGGTCACCAGGAGCGGCTGGGAGAAGTAGACGTTGGCCACCGCGGCCCCGCAGGCGACGGCGAACAGGAGGACCACGCCACGGGACAGGACGAACGCGGGACTTTCCTCGCTCCGGGTCTGCGTGCCGCCATCTTCGGTCCGTCGCGTCACAGCCTCACCGTTTCCGGGCATGGGCTCGCTCCTTCGCAATCTGGTTTCAAGTTGCTACCAATTACGTCGGCGACGGTAGCCCGTGTTGGTAGCATGTTGCAACCAGCATGGAGAGTGCGGGAGAGAGCGAGGGACGCCATGGTGACCAGGACGCGCTTCGACGACAGCGAATGCCCCGTCGCCCGGTCGGTGGACGCGATCGGCGACTGGTGGTCCCTGCTGATCGTGCGGGACGCCTTCGACGGAAGCCGGCGCTTCGGGGAGTTCCAGCGCAGCCTCGGCGTGGCGAAGAACATCCTCACGGCGCGGCTGCGCACCTTGGTCGCCGGAGGGGTCCTCGAATCCGTCCCCGCCTCGGACGGCAGCGCCTACCGCGAGTACGTCCTGACCCCGAAGGGCAAGGCGCTCTTCCCCGTCATCGTGGCGCTGCGGCAGTGGGGCGAACAGAACTTCTTCGCCCCCGGCGAACCGCACTCGGAGCTGGTCGACCGCAGAGAGGGACAGCGCCTGCGCGCGCTGGAAGTGCTGTCCGCCGACGGGCGACGGCTGCACCCCGACGACACCGCCGTCCACAAGCTCCCCGCCGAGTGATCCGAACGGGCGCTCCCTGAAAGGGGATTCCTCGCCCGGGCTGCGCCGTTCGACACGGGCGCGATGATGAAGTCATGGCGTTGTCGACGGAGTTGACGGAGCTGGTGGGCGTGCGGCACCCGATCGTGCTGGCGCCGATGGGCGGTTCGGCCGGGGGCGCGCTGGCCGCGGCCGTCTCCCAGGCGGGCGGCCTCGGGCTGGTGGGCGGTGGGTACGGGGAGCGCGCATGGCTGGAGCCCGAGCTGGCGATCGTCGCGGACGCCACCCGAAAGCCGTGGGGGGTCGGGTTTCTGACCTGGGGAATCGATGCCCGTGCGGTGGAGCGGGCGCTGGCGTACCGGCCTGCGGCGGTGATGCTGTCCTTCGGCGACCCGGGCCCGTTCGCCGAGCGCATCCGCCGGTCGGACGCACTCCTGATCGTCCAGGTCACGGATCTGGACGAGGCCCGGCGGGCCGTGGACGCGGGCGCCGACATCATCGTGGCGCAGGGGACCGAGAGCGGCGGCCACGGCGCCCGGCACGGGCGGTCCACCCTGCCGTTCGTACCGCTGGTGGTGGATCTGGCGGCGCCGGTGCCGGTCCTTGCGGCCGGAGGCATCGCCGATGGCCGCGGGGTGGCCGCGGCGCTGGCCCTGGGAGCAGCCGGAGCGCTCATCGGCACCCGCTTCCAGGCCACCGCCGAGGCCCTCGTCGACCCGTCGATCAGCAAGGCGATCGTCGAGGGGCGCGGGCAGGACACCGAGCGCAACGGAGTCCTGGACATCGCCCGCGGTGCGGGCTGGGCGACGGAGAAGTACACCGCCCGTGCGCTCAGCCACCCCTATGTCGACCGCTGGCGCGACCGGGAAGCCGAGTTGGCCGCCGACCCCCGGGCCCGGCGGGACTACCAGGACGACGTGGCCCGCGGGGCGATCCCGCCCCTGCCCGTCTGGGCGGGCGAAGCCGTCGACCTCATCACCGACCTGCCACCGGCGGCCGACCTCGTCACCACCCTGGCCACCCAGGCGGAAGCCGCACTGGCACGGGCCGGAAGGCACCGCCCGGACAACCGGTCCTGAACCGACGGGGCACACGTGTCCGGGCCTCCACCTCAAGGCGGACCCCGGCTCACTCCGGCGGCCGACCACGATGATCTTGCGGAGGGATGTGAGCCGGGGAGCCTTCCTCGAGTCTCGAGGTGATGCCCACGCCGTTCAGGAGACGACCGTGACCCTTGAGCACACGCCCACGACCAGTGCCGCCGTCGGCCCCCATCGCACTGCCGGCCCTACGGATGCCGTGCGCCTTCCCGTGCCGCGCTGGTTGGACCGGACCGCACGTGCCGTGCCGTTGGCCGTCCTGCCGTCGGGCCTGTGGCGGATGGCCATGGCCGTAGGAATCCCCGTCGGCTTCAGCGGGCAATTGGCGAAGGACTGGCGGCCCGGCTGGGAGACCTCCTCCTACATCACCCTGCTGACCCTCGTCACCGAAGGGCTCGCCTTGCTGACGATCGGCCTGGTCAGGCCGTGGGGCGAGAGGGTGCCGAGCTGGATACCGATCCTGCGCGGCAGGCGGATTCCGGTAGGGGCGGCGGTCGTTCCGGCGACGCTGGGGGCACTCGCGGTGACCGCGGTGACGCTGCCGATGTTCTGGGGCGGCCTGCCCGCCTCCGTGGGTGGCTCCGAGGCCCCGCAGGGAGTTGCCGCCTGGATCATGAACGCCTGCTACGTTCCCCTTCTGCTGTGGGGGCCGTTGCTCGTCGTCGTCACGGTCGCCTACGCCCGGCGGCGCCGGCGCGCCGCGTGAACGTCACTGCCGTCTCACGGCTACGTCTTCCATCGCGCACGCGGCACCGCGTTCGTCGTAAACATCAGGGCTCTGTCACTGAAGGCAATCGCCGCAGCGTGCGGAGGCCCTACAACACGAGGGTGAGCACTGTCTGCGAGGCCCGCACCGCCTCCCGGCGGTCCAGCGGCCCTCGTGGCCGCTGGACCGGGGACGCCTACGTTCCCGGTGGCGTACGACGCGGACGACGGCGCGTCCGAGGCGTGTTGTCCTCGGCGATCCCCGCGCGGGCACGCACCGTCTGCTCCAGCGTCCGCCGTGCGGGAGCGTCCAGGCGCAGTGTGTCCTTCACCGACCGGGTCTCGCGCCACGCCCAGCGCTGGTGGCGGTTGAGCAGCATCAGCGCCATGGGCCAGAACAGGCCGTCGGCCCCGACCGTCGTGGTGGCCACCACGACGACGGCGCCCACGAGGAGGCCGGTCGTGCCATGGGCGGCAGCCGCGACGGCGAAGGGGGTGCCCGCGGCGCTCCCACCGATCATGCCCGCCAGACGGTTCCTGCTGCCGCGGGCCATCACACGTACCGCCCCTCTGGGACGGCGGCGCGACCGGTGTGTTCCCGGTTCCTCGATGCGATGTCCATCATCTGTTCCCTCCTCGGGCCAGAGGCCGTGTGGAGGGGCGGGGAACGGGACCGGGAAATCTCCCCCCGAGTCGCGATGTTTCTTGAAGATTCTTTACGCACGTCTCTGCGCACGTCTCTGCGCACGTCTTTACGCACGGCTTTACGCACGTCCTTCTGCACGTCGTCGGCGCCCGTCCGGGCAGGCAGGGTGGGCAGGACAGGCCGGGCAGGGGGCGCGGCCATGACCGGGAGCGCGACCGGCGACCGGCACTGGGAGGACCGGCCCGACCGGGAGCTGGTCGAGGACGCCTTGCACGCCGAAGCCATGGCCGACCGCAAAGCGGCCTTCGCCGCCGTCTTCGCCCGGCACCACCGGGGCGTCCTGGCCTACTGCGGCGGCCTGCTGCAGGATCCGCACGCGGCCGCCGACGCCGCGGCACAGACCTTCACCGACGCCTTCACCGACCTCGCGACGCTCAAGGAACCGGACAAGCTGCGCGGCTGGTTGCTGGGCATCGCCCGCAACCAGTGCCGCAAGGAGTGGAAGCGCCGGGCCCGACAGGAACCGCTGCCGGAGGCCGAGGACGAGGAGGACGAGGCCGACGCCTACCTGAAGGCCAGCAGGGCCCGGCAGGTCGAGGTCGACCGGCTCCTCGACGCCGTGGTCGCGACCTTCACCACCAAACAGCAGCAGCTCTTCCGCTACGCCGTACGCCAAGGCATGGTCGGCAAACAGCTCGGCACCGTTCTGCACACCAAACCCGAAGAGGCCAGCCGCCGGACCGGCGAGATCATCACCCTCGCCTACCAGGGGTTCGGCGCGCTCGTCCTGGCCAAGGAAGGCCGCCGCCACTGTCCCAAGCTGGCCCGCATCCTCGACCAGGCCGCCTGGCGCGGCGACAACTTCACCCCGAAACTGCGCCAGCGCATCCTGCGCCACCTCAACACCTGTCTGCGCTGCGACAACTGCACCACCTGCAACACCCAGCGCGACCGGCTGCTCAAGCCGCTGGCCCCCGCGCTCGTCCCCGTCCTGGTCACTCCCGTCGTCACGGAGAAGGTCGACAAGGACATCAAGCAGCGCACCCGGACCCGGCTCCACCGCGTCCTCGGCGAGATCGGCAACGCCTTCCTCGCCGTGCTGTCCGTGGCGGTCGTCAGCGCACTCGTCGTCGGCGGCCTGTTCGCGTACGACGCCGTCCAGAAGCAGCAACAGAACAAGGCACCCTTCGGCACCACCACCACGCTGAACGTCTGGGTGGTGGACAGCAGCCTCACCGTGACGAGCTCACCGGCGGGCCTGAGCTGCAACGCCGTCTGCCATCAGCCGTTCCCCCGCGGGACCCGCGTCACCCTCAGCACCACCGTCCCGGACGGCAGCTTCCCCGTGAACTGGGTGGGCTGCGACACCGCCACCGACAGCGCGGGCACGCCCTGCACCGTCACCCTCAACCAGAACACGGCCGTCTGCCTCGCCCCCTTCGACCCGGCGCAGCCCAGCCTGATGACCCTCGACGAGTGCCGCAGCCGAGCCGGCGGCTGATCCCTCGGCTAGCGCACACGTGGCACACGGGTCGGAGGCAGGCCGCTGGTGGCCTGGTGCAGGGAGGAGTGCCACGTGCTGCCGGTGGCGCGGGCGAGGGACTCAAGGGTGCGCCGCTGCTCGGCGGTCCAGTGCGCGGGGCGGGGCAGGTGCACGGAGATCACGCCGACCAGCGTGCCGTCGGGGGCGGCGACCGGCAGCGAGGCCACCGCGGCGACGTTCGCCTCCTCGAGGACGTCCTGCGCGGGCGTGCCCAGGAAGACGGGGGAGGACCGGACCTCCTCGACGAAGACCCCGCGCTGCTCCTGGGCGGCGATGCCGCAGGCGGACTCCCGGTCCTCGACCGTCTCGAAATAGCTCAGGAACGGCCGGTGGAAGCCCTGTTGGGCCACGATGCGCAGCACGCCCGCGTCGGGGTCGCAGAGCTGGGCGTTGCCCATCGGGGCGTCGGTGAGGCGCAGGGCGAGGGAGAGCGCGTCGCGCAGCAGCTCGTGCGCGTGCGAGGGCTCCCCGTCGTGGGCCGGGCCGTGCGGTCGGGAGAGGAGCCCGGCGGGTTCGCGGCACAGGCGCAGGGTGTGCAGGACGGCGCTGTGCGCGCGGTGCACGGTGACGCTGCGCCCGGCGGCGGCCGCCCTGTGATGGGCCTGGACGAGGAGCTCCGCCCCGGCCAGTGAGCAGAAGGTGACGCGGCCCAGATCGAGCTCGACCCGGTGTCCGCGCCCTTCGATCCGGCTCAGGGCGTGGGCCAGGGCCGGTACCGACGCGGTCTGGAGCTCGCCGGCGACATGCAGGACGGTGCGGTCGGCGGCGCGGGAGACCGTCAGACGCAGATGAGGCGATGGCGCGGTCCAGACCATGGCCATCTCCTCTGCGAGCGTGAGGCGTTGACGCGACCAGTGTAGGGGCGCGATCCGGCCCGTGGGGGGCGCGCCGGTGGGGCCGGTGCGCCGACACGCACCGGCCCGCCACGGCGTACGTCGTCACAGCCGCAGGTGGGACAGGTCGACGGCGTCCGCCATGGCGCGGACACCCGCGTCGTTGAGGTGGAGGTGGTCGCCGCTGTCGAGGTCGGCCCGGATGGAGTCGGGCGCGTCCGGGTCCCGCACGGCCGCCGCGACGTCGACGACGGCGTCGAAGGCCGCCGCGGTGCGGATCCAGTCGTTGACCTCGCGGCGGACGGACCGGCCCTCGGGGGTGTCGACGCCGGGGTAGATCGTGCCCGCGTACGGGCCCATGGTCATGCCGATCGAGGTGAGGCCCGCGGCCCGGGTCCTGCCCGCGAGCGCGATGAGGCCCGCTATCAGGTCGTCGGCCGTGGCGGGCGGCTCGCCGTACGTGCCGGGCAGGCCGAGGTCGTTGAGGCCGAAGTGCAGCAGCACGTGCGTGACTCCGGGCACGGAGAGGACGTCGCGGTGCAGCCGGGCGAGCCCGTGCGGGCCGACCTCGTCGGTGAGGAGCCGGTTGCCGCCGATGCCCTGGTTGACGACCCAGCCCCGGTCGAGCCGCCGGTTGAGCTGGTTGGGGAAGCGCTGGTTGGCGCCGGTCGTGGTGCCGGTGCCCTCGATCCAGGAGTCGCCGAACGCGACGGCGATCGCGGTGCCTTCGGGGGCGAGGACGTCGACGCCGGTGACGTAGAAGCGTGCGTCCACGGCCTCGGCGCCGTCGAGCGCGGTCGCCGCGACGTGGTCGCCGGACACCACGTAGGCGTACTGCGACGCCGTCTGGGAGAACGTCGCGAGACCGGTGTCCTCCGGCAGATACAGGCTCACGACGAGGTCGGTGCCTGCGAGCACCGCCAGGTCGACCGGATCGCTGCGGACCACCGCGCCGACCGGGACGGTCACCTCGGTCGCGCCGTCGAAGCGCAGCACGTGGTCGGTCGCCGGGAGCACGGCGGTCCCGGCGGCGCCCTCCGCGGGGCTGCCGGACCCGGCTCCGACCGCGACCCGCGCGGCGCCGATCACCAGTGGCTCCTTGCCGTACTCGTTGCTGAGCAGCACCCGCACGGCCGCGCCGCCGCCGTCGAGGTGCAGGAGCTGGCGCAGCGTCTGGTCGCGGAAGCCGCGCGAGGTGTTGATGCGGACGGTCTCGTGGGGG
The DNA here is from genome assembly GCF_042740445.1 of Streptomyces sp. NPDC059003. Classification (NCBI taxonomy): domain Bacteria; kingdom Bacillati; phylum Actinomycetota; class Actinomycetes; order Kitasatosporales; family Streptomycetaceae; genus Streptomyces; species Streptomyces sp. NPDC059003. The sequence continues at coordinate 9,301 of NZ_JBHYJH010000003.1, forward strand.
CTGAGCACGGCGGAACGGAAGCCTGCGACCCAAGTGGTGGCGGTCATAGTGGTGAACTCCTTGATGGATGGGGGAGGGGGCCATGGGGCTCAGTAGAGCGCGGTCGTTCAGATTCGGGTGGACCGCGCGGTGGTGGCACGGCGGGCGCGGAGCCCGGCGATGGACAGGGCGGCGAGGGCGAAGAGCGCCGCGGCGGCCCTGAAGGCGAAGGCGTAGCCGTCGGTCGCCGCCTGCTGGGGTGAGCCGCCGCCGGTGTGGGCGTCGGCGAGCGACGTGAACAGGGCCATGCCGACCGTCGGGCCGAGGAGCATCGTGGTGTTGAACGCGCCACCGGCGAGCGCGGCCTGCGCGTCCGGCACACCGCGCGTCGCCGCGACCACCGCCGACGACGCGGTCAGGCCGATCCCGAGGGGCAGCAGGAGCATGCCCACGAGCGGGGCTCCGACGTACGACGAACCGGGGCTGAGCGAGGAGAACACCGCGAAGGCGGCGGCCATCCCGCCGAGGCCGAGCACGGCCGTCGGCCAGGCACCGAGGCGGGCGACGACGAGCACGCTGACGGCGCTGACCCCGACCAGGACGAGCGTGTACGGCACGAAGCCCAGCGAGGAGCGCAGCGCGGACCAGCCGAGGACGCGCTGGAAGTACAGGGACATCAGGAACGCGGCCGTTGACCCGGCGGCGGGGGCCAGCATGCCGGTCGCGAGGGCCGCGACACGCCGCTTCGTGGCGAGGAAGGCCGGTGGCATCAGCGGCGCGGCGACGCGCGCCTCGACGGCACCGAACGCGCCGAGCAGGAGCACGCCCGCGGCCAGCGGAAGCAGCACGGCGGACGACAGCCAGCCGTGGGCGCCGACGGCCACGAGGCCGTAACTGAGCAGCGCCACACCACTGGTGACGAGGCCCGCACCCAGGACGTCGACGCGCCCGCGCGCCGGGGCCGGCCCGGTCGGCAGCCGGCGCCCGCCGAGGGCCGCGACCGCGAAGCCGGCCACGGCGAGCGCGGCGAAGGCCCAGCGCCACGACGCCAACGTCGCCGTGGCACCGCCGAGTTGGATGCCCACCGCGGCGCCGATTCCGGAGAGCCCGCCCCAGACGGCGAGCGCTCGCCTGCGCTTGTGCTCGTCGGGGAAGACGGCCGCGACGAGCGCCATCGCCGCCGGGGCGGCCGCGGCCGCCCCCGCGCCCTGGAGGAGCCGCGCCATGATCAGCCACGCGCCGCCCGGCGCGAGCGCCGCCATGAGGGACGCCGCCGCGAAGAGCGCCGTGCCGCCGCGGAAGGCGGTGCGGCGCCCGTACCGGTCGGCGATCCGGCCGCCGAGGAGCAGCAGACCGCTGAAGGCGAGCGTGTACGCGGCGCTCGACCAGACGAGCCCCGAACTGCCCAGGCCGAGGTCGGCGGCGATGTCGGGCCCCGCCGCGGACGTGACCGTGACGGACGTGTTGAGCATCGCCTGCACGGCTCCCAGCAGCGCGAACCCGGTGAGCGCACGCCTCGGTGTCACGGCCCGGTGGCTCGTCGCGCGGGTGTCCGTGCCGATGGTGCGGGTGGCTGTGTCGACGGTCATGGCGCTGTCCTCCTCTCGTGCGGCGGCCCGTGTCCGGCGCCGCGAACTGAACTGAACTGAACCATACAGTACAGTCTAGATGTACTCAACGGTTCAGTTCATGTGTACTGATCGGACTGGTTCAGTCCCCGGTAGACTGCGGTCCACGGCAACGGGAGGAGACGACGACAGTGCGCGCCAGTGAACGGACCCCCAAGCGGATCCCCTCAGGTGACCGCGCGGCGGCCAAGCGCAAGGCGATCCTGAAGGCCGCGACCGAGGCGTTCCTGAGGGAGGGCTACGGCGTGGGCATGAACACCATCGCGGCCGAGGCCGACGTCTCGAAGGTCACCGTCTACAACCACTTCGCGAGCAAGGAAGCCCTCTTCACGGCGATCGTCGGCGACATCCTCGACGGCGCGCTCGCGGAGTCGACGCGGCTGATCGAGGAGCGCCTCGGCTCCTCGACGGACGTGCGCGCCGACCTCGTGGCGATCTGCGAGGCCTGGGTGGCGGGCCACGCCACGCCCCAGGTGCTCGCGCTGCACAACGCCGTCATGGGCTCGATGTCCCAGCTCCCCGAGCTCGGCCGCACCTGGCACGAGCAGGGCCCCGAGCGCTTCCACGAGGTGGTCCGCGCCGCGCTCACCGAACTCGTCGAACGCGGTGAGCTCGCCGTCGACGACGTCCAGTTGGCGGCGATCCAGCTCTCCGGCCTGGTTCTGATGCCGCACATCGCCTACGGCTCGTCCGGCACCGTGCTCGACGCCGACCTCACGCGGCGGCTCATCGACGGGGGAGTGGACATGTTCCTCGCCCGCTACGGCCCGGCGGCGTACGGGGGTCAGTCCGCGTAGGGCGGGCTCGCCGTCAGCTGTTCGCGCAGGTAGGGGAGCAGGCCGCGCTCCAGGAGCGCCTGGTGCCAGGTGGCGCGGGCCTGTTCGGCCTCCGGGTTGTGCACGGGCAGGCAGGGCGCGGCCGGCGGGCCGGTGCGCACGCGCAGCGCCGTGACCAGGAGCGCGCCGAGCCCGATGCAGGTCGTGATCGCCGCCATGAGGCCGCTGACCCACCCCGCGGTGATCAGCGTCGCGGCCACCTGGCTCTCGGGCGTGGCGAACTGGATGCCGTACCCCAACACCAGGAAGACGGTGGCCGCGATGGCGGAGATGACCGGCGCGAGCACTCCGAGCAGAGGGAGGAGCGCCCCGGCTCCGGCCCCGGCGCCTGTGCGGCTGGACGCGGTGGCGGAGGCGGTTCCGATTCCGGTTCCGGTTCCGGAAGAGGGCTCCACGGCGGCCCGGGCGCGCACATAGGCCCCGTACTCGGCGGCCGCGGCGGCCGCGATCAGGTCCGCGTCGGCCAGGACCTGGGCGCGGAGCCGGGACGCTTCGAGGGCGTGGGGGGCCTGGTTCCGGGCCTGGGGGCGGGTCACGGTGGTGCGGATATCGGTGACGTCCAGCGCCAGATCGAGGACCCACTCGAAGTCGGCCCGGTCCTCCGGACGGAGGCGCGGTTGACCGGTCACGCCCGCCCCTGGCCGACAGCGCGGGCCTTGCCCGGCGAAACTCCCATGCTCCACTCCCGAACCGAGACGACGAAGGCGCGGTCGCGCGGCCCTCGAACCCAAGAATCTACAGCACTGTAGAACGTTCGGGTGCGGCCATGGGCGGCCATGGGTAGCCATGGGCGGCCGCCGACGACCGAATTCGGCCGTCCCGGGCCTCGGTTGCCCTCGACCGCAAAGCTCCTGTGCCGTTGAGGGAGACATGTGACGCCGCACCTCGGGCAGCGTGCGGGATCTCAACTCATCGGCACAGGAGCATGGTTGGTACGCGGAGCGGGACGGGTCAGCGCACGGCGGGCACGCGGGGCTTCGCCGCCGCGGCGGGCTTGGGCAGGGTGCAGCCGGGCCGGTTCAGGTCGATCTTGTTGCCAGTGCCGACGCAGGCGGCGACGATGTAGGTCTGCTGGGCGTAACCGATGTGCGGACGCACGGTGACGTTGCCGTTCTGGTCGACCTCGCACGGGTTGTTGTCCGTGCAGCGCTGGCCGTCCTCATTGATGGTGTTGTTGACGGCGACGACCTTGCCGGTGGCGTCGTCGATCACCGGCGAGCCGGACGTGCCGCCGATGACCTGGCAGGGCTGGGTATAGCGCAGCGAGTCCTTCCAGGTCCAGCGGCCCTCCTTCAGGCGGTACGCGAAGCCGTCGACGCTGCACTTGTACATCCGCTTCCAGTAGCCCGACGCGACCGTGATGGCCCGGCCCGCCTGCGGGTGGGCGGCGTCCAGGTCAAGGGCCTTGATGCCGTAGCGGCTCTCGATGTCGCGGTAGGTGCTGGTGAGTTGGTACAGCGACACGTCGGTGTCGGTCATCGTGCCGTACGCGATCTTGCTGGCGCGCACGGTGCCCGCGTTGCCGCCGCTCGCGTTGAGAAGCGTGAAGCTGCGGGTCGAAGGCCGGTCGACGATGACCTGTCCGGGGCCGGGGAAGCCGGTCTCCAGGCAGTGGCCGTTGGACAGGACGAGTGCGGGGTCGGTGGGCTGCGAGTTCGGTACGCGCACGACGGAGCCGGAGCAGTTGCTGAGCGCAACGGTGCCCGCGAAGGTCACGGCCTTCGTCTTGACGTCGGACTTCGCCGTGGACTTCTGGGCCGCCGCGGCGGGTTGCGCCGCCGCTGCCCGCTTGTCGGAGGTCGGCGCGTCGTTGCTCACGGCGGCCGCGGGTATCGCCGTCGCGCCGAGGAGCAGCGCGGTGAAGACGGCACCGACGAGAGGCTTCTTCATGTGGGGGTCCCCTCTGATGACTCTGTGACCGAAGGTCCTTCGGTTATGTCATGCGCATTGTTGGGGCATCCCACCGGGCAGGACAAGACCGTGCGCCCGCCAAGTGCGGGGGTGACGCGCCTCTTTGGGCGCCGAACACCTCGGGGCCGGTGGATCCCGCGGGGCCGCGAACCAGATGTAGAGGGCCGCTTGTGCCGATTCGCGCCATCTACCGCGGAACGCTGTCTTCACTGTGTGAGGACGGTCACGATCTGAACGAATTCCCCGTTCGAATCGGCCAGATGGAGCGCCCATGACGCGAACTGCTGCCCATTCGCCCGTCCTCATCGAGAGACCCGACGTCAAGTTCTCCAGTGCCCCGCAGCGTCCACCGCTGCGGCACCTGGGCACACCCTCCCTGCGTACGTCGCAGTCCGGCACCCGGCGCCGCGCCCGCGGCGAGTCGCCCCGCGTCCTGCTCCTCGTGCCCTCGTACACCCGGGTCGTGGAGCCCTCCCCGCAGCGGAGCAGCTTCCGGGCCCTCGGCCTCGACACCTTCGAGGTCATGAAGCGGGCGGGCACCCCGATCGGCCTGCTGCGCATCGCGGCGAACGCCCGCCTCTCCGGCTTCGACGTCCGCATCGTCGACTCCCCCTTCGCGGGCTGGGAACAGGAACGCCCGCTCGTCGACCTCGGGAACGGCAGCAGCCTGGTCCGCTACGGCCTCGACGACACCCAACTGCGCGCCCTCATCGAGGAGTTCGCCCCGGACGTGGTCGGCGTCCAGTGCATCTACACCGTCCAGTGGGGCAACGCACGCGCCCTCGCCGACCTGGTCAAGGACATCGACCCGGGGATCGTGACCGTCACCGGCGGCGCCCACCCCAGCGGCGACTGGCAGTACGCCGTGCCGGACTCCCCGTTCGACCACGTGGTCATCAACGAGGCGGACCAGACCTTCACCGCTCTCCTGCGGGCCCTGACCGAGGAGGGCGGCGACATCGACGCCGTGCCCGGCATCGCCTACCGGCGCGCCGACGGGGCCGTGGTCAGAACGACCGCCATGTCGCCGTACATGCGGATCCTGCCCAAGCGGCAAGGCCTCGACCAGCGGCTCGGCATGATGCCGCTGCCCGACTTCGGGATGCTGGACATGGGCCAGTACGAGCAGGGCTACCACTCGTCGGGCAAGCGGGTGCGCGACCACGGAGCCTGGGCGCAGATCTTCTCGACCATCGGCTGCAACGTCGGCTGCGACTTCTGCTACATCCCCATGGTGAACGGCCCCTGGCGGGCGCTCGGGACCGACTGGTTCGACCTGCACCTCGCGGAGATCCGCAAGCAGGGCGTGACCGAAGTCCTCATCGAGGACGACCACCTGATGCACGACCCGCTGTACGCGATGGAGATCTTCAAGCTCTTGCGCAAGCACGACCTGCCGTGGGTCGAGGAGGGCGGCCTGAGCCTGTTCAACCTCGTCCTGCTGCACCTGGGTGCCGCGTTCGCGGACGGCATGGACGAGGCCGAGCGGCGCAACCCCAACTTCCGCAACGTCCTCGCGGCGATGCGGGCCGGACTCACCTGCCGGGACCTGACCAAGGCCATGGCCGACGGCGGCTGCTACAGCGTCTACCTCGCCGTGGAGAGCGCCAACGAGGACAGCCTGGTCGAGTCCGGCAAGCCCCGCCTCAACGCCTTCCAGCAGGCGACCGGCGAGATCGTGGAGCTGTTCACCGAGTACGGCATCCAGGTCACCGGCGGCTTCATGCTCGGCTTCGTCAACCCGCCCGAACGGCCCGGGGACGAGCCGTACATCGAGTCGTTGGACCAGATCGAGAAGACCATCGACTACGCGGTCACGCTCATGGGCCACGGCATGGCGTACGCCAACCCCTTCATCGTCACCCCGCTGCCGGGCACGAAGATGTGGGACTTCCAGAAGGACTACGTCGTACGCCACTACGACAACGGCTGGTCGCACGAGAAGGCGACCATGGCCACCGACAAGTGGAGCGCCGAGGACATCGAGCGCGCACGTCTGGAACTGCTCGTGCGTGCCAACGGCGCCGACAAGGTGGTGGAGATGGTCCGCCGGGGCACCTGGCCCGTGGACGCCTGATCCGGCCGGGCCCGGCCCCTTCGCGCGGGGGCCGGGCCCGGCTCAGCTGCGGCGGTACGCGGAGCGCAGGGCGTCCGCCGATGCCAGCGTGGCGCCGCCGGCGATCAGTACGCTGGCGACGGCGACGGGCCAGCTCGCGTCGGCCCGCCCGGTCGCGACGAGCAGCGCGGTGGACAGGAGCGGCGCGAAGTACGAGAAGGTGCCGAGGAGCCGGATGTCGCCGTGCTTGGTGCCGTGGTCCCAGACGTAGAAGGCGCCGCCGACCGGGCCGAGGCCCAGGGCGAGCACGGCGAGCCACTGCCAGCCGTCGGGCCGGACCGTGTCCTCGAACAGCAGGTGGCACACGGCCGCGAGCACCGCCGTGGCCAGGCAGAAGAAAGCGACCATGTCCGTGGGGACCTGCGGATACCGGCGGTTGGCCACCGAGTACGCCGACCACACGAGGGCGCAGACGACGGCCGCCACGTACCCGAGCAGGTACGCACCGCGCAGGTGCACCCCCTGACCGCCGGTGACCAGGACGAAGGTGCCGCCGAGCCCGAGCACCGCGCCCGCCGTGTGCCACCAGCGCAGCCGCTCGCCGGGCAGCAGCGCCGAGAACACCACGATCAGCAGCGGCCACAGGTAGGCGATGAGGCCGGCGTCCACCGCGGGGGCGTTGCGCAGGGCCAGGAAGTAGAAGAAGTGGTAGCCGAACAGACCGCCGATGCCGAGCGCCCAGGCGCCGCCGGGGAGCCCGCGGGCGAGCGCCGCGCCGCCGCGGACGGCCCGGGGCAGCCCGATGATCCCGCCGACCGTGAACGCCATCGCGGTGAGCTGGAACGGCGGGATGTGCCCGGTCATCGTGGTGAACAGCGCAAGCGACGCCCACAGCAGGACGGCCACCCCACCGATCCCGGTGGCCCTCAACTGAACCGCCGGGTGCGCCGCTTCGCCGCGCTCCTGCCCCGACGCGACGACGTCGGCCCGAGTGTCCCCCGCGTCCACCAGTCCTCCAGCCCGCCACGCCCGGTAACGGTGCGTCAGTCCGTGGCTACCGGGACATGGTACTGACGCAGGTCCAACGCACCCGTGCTTTCCGGACAGCGGCGACGCCGCTCCGGTGCGAGGGGCAAGAACGGCTCAGGCGAGCGCTGGTGTGTCGGTGCGGCCCCGCGTGGTGCCGCCCCGGACCCGGTAGAGGCCCGGACCGATCTCGTCCGACTGCGCGCGGGCCGCGGCCAGCAGGCCCGGGGGCCAGCGCGTCTGGAGGTTCCAGAGGATGTCGGGCGCGAGCGTCAGGAGGGTGGTGCCGGACAGGTCGGCGTCGGTGAGGATCGCCCCGTTCAGCTGGGCCCGGCTCAGGACCGCTCCGGTCAGGTCGGCGCCGTGCAGGTTTGTGCCGTTGAGCCAGGCGGCGTCCAGGAAGGCGCTCGTCAGGTCGGCGCCCGCGAGCTCCGCGCCGAGGAGCCAGGCGTGCGAGAGGCGGGCGCCGCGCAACTGGGCCCCCGTCAGGACCGCGCTGCGCAGGCCCGCCTCGATGAGATCGGCACCGGTCAGGCAGGCGCTCTCCAGGAACGCGCCGCCCAGATCCGCCTTGGCGAGGTCGGCGTCCACCAGGCGGGCGTGACTGAGGTCGGCGTGGGTGAGGTCCGCGCCCTGCAGCTCCGCCCCGGTCAGGTCCGCGAACGAGAGCAGCGCGTGAGCGAGCCGGGCGCGGGTCAGCCGGGCGCCGCGCAGCCGGGCGTGGGCCAGGTCGGCCGCGGTGAGCTTCGCGTACGCCAGGTGCGCGCCGTCGAGCATGCGCGGGGCGTCGTCGGGCGGCCGCGTCGAGGCGAGCTGTGCGGCCGAGGGCACGGACTGCGTGGGCAGCGGGTGTGCGGCGGAGCGTCGGGCGATGGCGTCGGCCGTGGCGTCCAGGGCGGCGGACGGGGCGTCGGGGCACGCCAGAAAGAGCAGACCGCGCAGGACTTCGGTCTGACGTCCGGTCTCGGTGTCGTCCACCACGCTCTCCAAAGTAGAGATGGGTCGGGTAGGTGCCGGGCGGCGTCGCCTTCGTGGCTGCTGTGTGCCGCGTACGGACGTCATGGGTCCGGCTCGCGGAGTCGGCACACCGGGCAGTGATGGCCCGCGGCCGGGGCGAGGGCGAGGAGCAGGCCGACGGCGGCGTTCTCCGCGCGGCGCTCCCGATGGCTCGCCCGGGAGCCCGCAGGGGCCTTGGGCCGCTGCATCAGCAGGATCTGCGACTGCCGGAAGTGGGCCTCGGCCAGCTTCCAGTCCGGCTCAGGACCCGGCTGCGCCGCATCCGGTGCGGCGCTGCCCGGCTTGGGGTGCAGCCGGCCGAAGGCGGACACCGCCACGGGCCGGTCCCCGCCGTGCCGGAAGAGCTCGTGCAGTGTGATCACGAGCCGGTCCCGGGGTCGGCGGGCGGTCTCGTCAGAACGCGCAACTCGTCGACCACGGCCTCGAAGTCGGGGTTGGGCTGGGGAGGCGGTGCGTGGGGCGGCGTCGGACCCGGCGCCGGGGGCCGGGGCGGTCGCGGGGGCGTGGACACGGGAACACGCTAGAACCCACACCTGGACCAGGAAAACCGAACAGGAGCAACCAGCGTCAACCCAGTGCCATGACCCGTAAGTCGGACCCGCGTCGACCGCCCTACGCCGCCGTCTGCGCCCCGGGCCGCTTGAAGACCTGGAGCCCGTGCCAGAGGACGAACTGCGGGTCCACCGCGGGCCTGCCGGGCCGGGGCGCCGTGACCGGCTGCCCGTGCAGGGCGTCGACGGCCTGCCCCGCCCGGCCGCGGGCCACGTACAACGGGGACACCTGGATCCGCAGATCGGGCAGCAGCCCCAGCGCCCCGAGGTCGAAGAGCGCGTGGTGCAAGGAGCACAGCGCGAGGCCGTTGTGCACCTCGTCCGGGCCGTCCTGGCTGTGCCAGCGCACATGCGCCGCCTCAAGACCCACGGGATGGCGGCCGAGGGCGCCGTCGAAGCCGCAGAAGGCACAGGCATACGCGTACGCGTGCAGCACCTCCTCGGCGAACCCGGCCCGCCGCTTGCGCCGCTTCCGCTCCGCCGCCCCGTACGCGGTCTCGTCGATCCCGGCCAGATCCAGGCCGACGGCGGCGCAGATGGGATCCTCCAACGCCGGGGTGAAGTGCTGCTCGAGCAGGAGCCGGGCGGCCGCCGCCAGCGTGCCCGGGTCGGCGAGGAGCGTCTCCACCTCCCGGTGCAGCCGTCCATGGGCCCCCGCGGCCCGGAGCGCACTGCCCCGCTCCGGGGCATCCGAGCCGATGGGCCGTCCGTCCCGGTCCCGCAGATCCCACAGGCCGCGCTCCAGGTGCACGAACGGCATCGCGGCCCGCTCCCGTGCCCTGGTCCGGCTCGTCACGGCGGGACCGAAGTCGTTGATCAGCCGGCTGACGGGCTCCTCCGCCTCGTCGTAGGCGACCGCGGTACTGCCCTTCTCCACGAACCGGCCCAGGAGCCACAGCACGAGCAGCGGCTTGTGGGGAGCGCGGCGGCGCCCGATCTGCGCCCGCCGCAGTCCGGACAGGGCGCTCATCAGTTCGTCGGGCGTCATCACGGGAGCCACCTTGCCACTCGGCGGGGCGACGGGTGGAGGCGGGCTCGAGCGAGAGCGGCGGGGCGGCGGCCGCGCCAAAACCAGTTCACCCTGAAACGACCAGCGTCGTACGGTGACGCCATGCCGCACATCCGGGAGATGAACGAGGCCGACGTGGAAGCCGTCTCGGCGATTCGGGTACGGGGCTGGCAGTCCGCGTACGCGGGGATCGTGCCGCAGCCGTACCTGGACGCGATGACCGTCGCGGCCGACGCCGCCCAGCGGCGCGCGTGGTTCACGCACCCCGGCAGACAGTCGACGGACCTGGTGGCCGTCGACGCGGGTGCTCCCGTCGGCTGGATCAGCTTCGGACCGTGCCGGGAGCAGCCGCCCGGCATGCGTGCGGCCGGGGAGATCTACGCGCTCTATGTGCTTCCGGGTCTGACCCGCCGGGGGACGGGCCGGGCGCTCCTCGCCGAGGCTCACAGTCGCATGGTGACGCACCCCTTCCCGCTGTCGGTCCTGTGGGTCCTCCGTGACAACGGCGGCGCCCGTCGCTTCTACGAACGGCTGGGCTACCGGGCCGACGGCGGCACCCAGGACGACGACTACGACGGCGTCGTGCTCACCGAACTTCGGTATCAGCGCCCGCTGTAGCGCGTGCCGGACCGCTGGGCGGATTGCGACGACGGCCACAAGGTGATCAACGGCCGGTAGAGACATCCTGATCTGCGATCACCGCGGCCTGATCCTGCTGCTCATGGTCACCCCCGCTGACGCCCAGGACGCGCTCATCGCCAGGGCGCTGCTGGTCCGCCTCGCTCTCCTGCATCCGGAGATCGCCATCGTCTGGGCTGATGCCGCCTGTGCCAAGAACGATCGGGTGCCCTTGTGCACGTCGCCGGTTCTTCACACCGGGTGGCCGTCCGGGGCCGGTGCCGCGGGGTTTGGGAACACGTGCTGGACCTAGTGTGTGGGGACGGATGTCCCTGAACCCTCGGCGGACACGGGCCGGGGGCAACTGCGCGGCCGGGGTGGGTTTCTCCTAGGTCGTGTCCGCAATGTGGGGGAGCCAGAGTTGTAGGCAGGCGAGGGTGACCAGGGCGCGGTAGTGACGGGCGCGTTTGTCGTAGCGGGTGGCCAGGGCTTTGTTGTGTTTGAGCTGGTTGAAGCAGCGCTCGATGACGTTGCGGCGCCGGTAGGCGGCCCGGTCGGGTCGGCAGCGGCTCTCGCCTGGGCGGAGACGGCCGTTGATCTGGTCGGTCCGCTCGGGAATGGCTGCTTTGATGCCGCGTCGTCGCGGGTAGGTGCGGATCTTCGCAGACGAGTAGCCCTTGTCCGCCGCGATGCGGGCGGGCCGGGTCCGGGGGCGTCCTGGGCCGGGCGGCACCAGCAACGGCGCGATCACCGCCCACGACTCATCGGTCAGCTCATGACGACGCACCATGACAGACACGACTACCCACCAACATTGCGGACACGACCCAGGGCAGTTGCCGCGGCACGGCCGGGTTCATGTCGCTGACCTGAACGTGACGGCTACGACACCTCACCACGAGCGGAAATAGGATCGCCACGAGCGGAGTTGGTGAGGGAAGTTTGCCGTTTCAGGAGGGGTCATGAGAGCGATTCAGATATCCGAAGTGGGCGGTCCCGAGGTGCTGCGACTGGTCGACATCGACCAACCGATGCCGGGCCCGGGCCAGGCGGTCGTGGAGGTCGCCGCGTCCGGCGTCAACTTCCTCGACGTATACCACCGCCAGGGCCGGTACACCCTCCCGCTGCCCTTCACCCCGGGCACTGAGGGCACGGGCACGGTCCTCGAGGTTGGCCCCGGCGTCACCCACGTCGCTGTGGGAGACCGGGTCGGCTGGGTGGAGATTCCCGGCACCTATGCCGAGCAGGCCGTCGTGGACTCCTCCCGGCTCGTGCCCCTGCCCGACGGCGTCGACTTCGAGGCCGCCGCCGCCGTGCTGCTGCAGGGCATGACGGCGCACTACCTCGTCAAGGACGCCTACCCGGTCCAGCCGGGCGACACGGTGCTCGTGCACGCTGCTGCCGGCGGCATGGGGCTTCTGCTGACCCAGCTCATCACCCATCTCGGCGGCAGAGTGATCGGCACAACCTCGACACCGGAGAAGGCCCAGCTGGCGCGGCGCGCCGGGGCCGCCGAGGTGATCCTCTACTCAACAGTGGACGATCTCGCGGCCGAGGTGAAGCGGCTCCATGGCGGCCAGGGCCTGCCTGTGGTCTTCGACGGCGTCGGCAGGGACACCTTCGATGCGAGCCTCGCCAGCCTGCGAACCCGCGGCCATCTGGTGCTCTTCGGCGCCGCGAGTGGTGCGGTGCCGCCCTTCGACCCCATCCGGCTCGCCCAGGGCGGTTCGCTGACCCTGATCCGGCCAAGCCTCGGGCACTTCATCGCCGATCGGTCCGAGCTGCTCCGACGCGCCGCCGACGTGCTCGAATTGGTGCGCACCAAGGCGCTTGAGACCACCGTGACGGCCCGCTACCCACTCGCCGAGGTCGCCCAAGCTCACCGCGATCTGGAGGCTCGGCGTACCACCGGCAAGCTACTCGTCATCCCGTAGGCACGGGGTAGGGAAAGCAGCCGGTAGCGGATGTCCCCAGGGAGACGCCTACCGCACCAACATCGGCTCCGAACCAGACGGGCCAGCACGACGGTCACGGTGGATCGTCACATACAGCTCAACCTTGGACACGGATACCCGCATGAGGGCTCCCAACGGGACAGCACACCGAAGCGACGAAGTGTTCTCGTGGGCGGTCTGGGGCTCCCTGAGCCGGGACAACTTCTCCCGTGCCGCAGGCCTCTGGGACAGTCCACACTGCCGCAATACCGCGATGAGGTGACGTAAATCGCCGTGCTTGTCCGGCCGTTGATGCCGCCGCATCTGAGCCCGCGTCACCTCGTCCAGCGGGTAGAGCCACGTCCACTATCCGTCCCGGCGCAATGGCAAGCACAAAGGTGTTCGGCCGTAGAGACCCCTGCCTGCCTGCACAGGCAACCCTTGCTTGTGTCAGGTCCTGGCTGAGCGAGTAGACCCGCCGTTGCGCTCGACGTACGGGCGCAGGCTGTTGACAAGGCCCTCCCTGTCAACGTCTTGCGGAATTGACAGGGGGGCGTTGTCCTCAACGAGGACATCGCGTGGACATCCGCCAGAACCATCGACCTGGAATGTGGTGACCAGCCTGGAAGTCTTGGCTTCGTACAGCCGATACGTGTACTTGGCTTTCTCAACCCACACTGTGAGGTCGTGTATGCCGGCGCCGGTGTAGCGGCAGTCTTCTTCCACCGTCTCACCTGTCAACTCGCCGTACTCGCAGAGCACGAGTTGAGTCGAGACCGGCCAGCTCTTGCCATCTGCTTCCCAGCCATCTGGAAGATGTCCAGCGGAAGGCTCCATGCTGTCGGTGCCCTGTTCAGGAGAGAAGCGCACGACGACCACCGGATGGGGGCCACGGCCGGCATAGGGCGGTGCCCGTTTGGTGAACTCCGTGGGATATCGCGCCTTCTCGTCGGCACGATTCATGGGACAGGGGTGTTCTGGGAGGTCGGACGGGGAGTCGGTGGTGCTGTGCTCATACGCGATCAGGACTCCTACGGTCACCGCAGGAATGATGATCAAGGGAGCAAGGACTGCCGGCCGTATCGCATGAAGCATCCGTATCGCCCCCAGCCATTGACTCGGTGTAAGGAATCATAGCCAGGCACCTGCACGCTAAGTAGCTCAGGCGAAGTTGTCCGCTGATCCTCGGATCTGGTTTCGTCGCTGGACCATGGCCTGGTGGACGGCTTCGCCGAGGGGGCGGTCGGCGAGGAAGCCGGCCGAGGCGTGGGGCGTAGCCCAGGCGCAGGATCACCTGCGGGGCTCGCCCCCCGGCGATCCCCGCCCGGACGCGCGCCCGCAGACGCGGCTGTTCGAGGGGTTGGGTAGGGAAGGCGGCCATGACCTGGTGGGCGGCCGCGTACAGCAGGACGCGCTGCAGGGCCTGCCCGGCGCGCAACCAGTCCAGCCGGTTGTCGTGCGCGGTGGTGAGCACACACACCAGACCGGTCCGCGGCGCGTCGTGCCACAGCGGTGGAAGGACGTCGCGGGTGAGGCGGGTGTAATCGCGTAGGGCGAAGGGCGTGCAGTCGGGGTGGAAGGCGCAGGCGTCGTCCGGGATCCCGTCCAGGCGCCGTTGGCCGGACGGCCAGGACCACTGGGCGAGTTCGGCTGTGTGTCCGGGCGTGGTCCGGTGCACGTGCTCGGCGGCCCGCACGATGTTCGCGAGCCTGTGTTCGTCCGGCCCTGCGAGGACGCGGAGGGCGGCACCCTCTGCGTGGGCCTGTTCGCGCAGCGCGCGGATCAGGGGTACGGGCAGGGGGTCGGGCCGCAGCGGGCCGCGGACGGTGTGCCGACGCGGCAGCGCCGCGAACATCAACGCCTCGTCAGCTGTGGGCGCGGCGCAGACACCCCAGCCGACTCGCGCCAGGAACGCCGGATCGCGGGGGCGCGGGAGGCACGCGACGCGTGGGGCGAAGCCCAGGCGCCGCATGGCCAGGCGGAGGGTGAACAGTGCGGCCCCGCAGCTGATGACCAGCTCACGCCCGTAAGGGTCGGTCAGCGGCAGCTGACGGGAGGTATCGGCGTGCAGTTCCAGGCCGCGGTCCTGTTCCTCGCCGACGAAGAGCCAGGGCTGGGTGTTGTGGAGTGAGGGCGCGGTGGTGGCCGCGCGCACCAGGTAGTACGCCGCGTGCCCCGGGTGAGCGAAGTCGGACATGGCACTGCCCTCTCTGCGGGCTTCCCGATTCCAGGGTGACCCGGTCGTCGTATCCGGTGCACAGGCCGGAAGTCCCGGGCTTGGGGCCACGCGGCACCCACCACGGAATCGCAGCACAGCATCGGACCGATCGGCCCTGCCTATGGGCTGTACGGCCTCTGGACCGGCCTACCCGTTCGCCCCGCTGCCCGGCCACAAGCGCGACGGCCCGCTGGAACTCCAAGCGAAGGTCACGCTCCACGACGATCTGTGCATCGAACAGGATCGGGCGTGTCCTGTCGATCCGACTGGCTGTGCAAAACCAGGTGCGGCCGGTCGCCTCGACGGTGTGAGATGCGGGACATGACGATCGTTCTGAACGAGCCCGGTGTCGACGGGCTGGCCGGGGCAGTGGATGCCCTCCGCGTATGGCAGGACGACCGCACACCCCTGCAACTCCATCCCGGAGACCTCGGCTGGGCCTGGGCGCTGGGCGCGGAGAGGCTGGCCGCGGCCGTCCGCACCTGGAGCGTGGACGGACGGATCATTGCCGTCGGATACCTGGACGCCCCTGATGTGCTGCGCCTGACGACCGCGCCGGAGCTGCGACAGGACGGTGATCTGGCGCGCCGGCTGCTGGCGGACCTCAATGATCCGGAGCGCGGGGTTCTGCCGCCCGGGAAGGTCGGCCTCGAAGTGCCGAACGGCGCCCTGCTCCGCGAGGTTCTCTTGGAGGCGGGCTGGAACCCGGATGAGCCGTGGACGCCGCTGCGCCGCGACCTCTCCGAGCCGGTGCAGGACTCCGGCCTGCGGATCGAGGTAGCCGGTCCGGAGACGGCGGGGGTGCGGACCGCGGTGCACCGGTCGGCGTTCGGCAGCCCGAGGTTCACCGAGGAGATCTGGCACGTCCTCGCGGCCGGGCCGGTCTACGCCGACGCCCGCTGCCTGATCGGCTACGACGACCAGGACAACGCGGTGGCCGCGGCGACGGTCTGGTCGGCAGGGCCCGGCAAGCCCGGCCTGCTGGAGCCGGTGGGCGTGCACGCCGACCATCGCGGTCGCGGTTACGGGACCGCGATCAGCGTCGCCGCTGCGGCAGCGCTGCGTGAACTGGGTGCGTCGAGCGCACTCGTCAGCACCCCGAGCTCGAACGCTGCCGCCGTCGCCACCTACAGGGCGGCCGGATACGAGCCGTCGCCCGAACGGCTGGACGTCAGCCGAGCCGCCTGAGAACGATCAGGCGGCGGTATCGGACAGGCCGCGTCGCCGACCCTGGCCGGGGCCGAACGCCCATGGCAATGGGACCTGGGATCGGATCCTCACGCAGGTCCAGGTGCACCATGATGCGGTCGGGACGATCGCGTGGGCGGTACCGGTCGACTCCAGCATCGTCCGGGCCCATCAGCATGCGGCAGGAGTCCGGACAGGGGGCACTGTGTCGACGACATCCGCCTGGCGGTCCCGCACGCGAGGATGGGGAACGCCCGTGGGTGCGTATCGGTGCCCTGACACCGGTTACGCACCCACGGCACCCGACTACTTCACTGTGATCTCGTAGCGGGCGCCACCGATGTCAACGTTCGACCGGTCGGCCTGCCACGCGTCCACGACGAACCGGCCGGTCTGGTCACCGGCGGTGAAGCTCAGCCTGGTCTCGAATTTCTCCCGCGGAGTGAGGGGCAGGTTCTTGATCCGCGCCTGCCCCGGGTCGACGATCTCCACCTGGGTGGCGCCGACCTGCCGCACTCCCACTCCCGGCGATCCGGCCTGCTTCCAGCGCGCGGCCAGGGTCGGGCCGAGGTCGACGATCACTCGGCCGGCGAACGGCTTGTCCGGCTGGGCGAACACGAGGTCGGTCAGCAACGTCTCGTTGCCCGGGTTGCGGACGGTGAACGGCCGCGTCTGCGCCGTGAACCTGTCCATCGCCACGGTGGTCAGGTTCTTCCAGGCGATGTTGTTGTTGTTCTTGGTGTTGGTCACCGTGTTGGCACCCTCGGCGAACGTCATCGGGTCGTCGTTGGAGACCCACCGCGCCAGTAGGCAGAAGTGGCCAGGGCCCGGCACATTCGGCCAGGGCAGGATCACTGTGGTCTGCCCAGGGGGCACGGTGAGGCCGGCGATGGTGTTGATGTCGTTCCAGTCGCCCGGCCAGTTCGCCGCGCCGCCCAGCGCGGTGTAGTACAGCTTCAGGTTGCCGAACACGTTGCCCGCCGGCGCTCCGGGGCCGGGGTTGTTGAGCGTCACGACGATGTAGCTGGTGCCGCCGACCTTGGGGTCGGCGGGTACGCACGCCGGGTTGGCGACGTTGCATACCTTGATGTCCGGGCTGTTCCAGACCGAGCCGTTGAACGGCTCGAATCCGAAGTCCGAGTTCTGGTCGCGCATGTAGACGTCGCCCTCGCGTCCGCCGGGGACCGCGCTGTTCGCCGGGACTGCCGCGGCGGTGAGCGCCATCACCACCGCACCCAGCACCGCCACGATCCTGCGTACCGCGCGAAACTGTCTGCTACGTCTGGCAAGCATGTCATTCCCTTCTCTGACGGTGCTCCTTGAAACGGGGTCTGGTCGGAATTCCGTGACGGTCACGATCGCAGCAGGACGCGGGTACGGAGGAGTGGGAAGGATCCCCGGCCATACATCTGCGAGCAAGCGCGATGGTCCGCCGAAGTGCCTTCACCCCGGGCATGGCGGGAGGTCAGCCCGGAGACATGCTCGACGAACGTGCGTCGTTCACAGCCGACGGCATCACAGGAGAACCTCCGAACCTCCTGCTTCACCGCCCCACGACGACCGCCGGCAGAACACTCGGCAAGCCGCCGCCCGTAACGACTGTGCACCCGACGCGAGACCGTTGCGCCGTCCGGACAGGTGAACTCCGGTACGACGCCATGGACTTCAGTCACCGCGACCCCATCCACCTGGGTCAGCCTGTCCAGCATCAGCCCCAAGGCCTTCGGGAGCAGCGCGTCCTGCAACGCTGATGAAACCCCTATGACCTGGGCGTTCCCGGCGGCCCTCTTGATCGCTCCGGTCGGCGATCGTGACCGTCACGAAATTCCGACCAGACCCGATTTCACGGATCCGCATCATCTCGAAGAGGAGTTGCTGCGTCACCCTGGCCGGCGCGGGTGCGGCGCGGTTGCGCACCACAACCGGCCACAACCAGGCCGGGCCCACAACGGCCACGTGGTGTCGTGTCCGAGGTGACTGCCGCGTGATGTGGGCCTGCTGCTGCCCGTGCACTACCAGCGGGAACGCGGTCAGCCGGCCGGGCGCCGCAAGGCTGTGAGTTCGATCGGTCAGTGGCGTCGCTACTCCCGCGTGGAAGGGTGCCGTCTCGTACGGCGCCGAAGGCCACTGCACGATCCTGCGCCACTCTCACACATGGCCAAATGAGCAGCGGCAGCGGCGAGCCGTCGGGTGTCCCGAATGGCCGCCCCGTTCTCAATCGGCTTCTTGGAGTGCTTTCTTGAAACCACGTCACACATGAAGCTTTTGAACAGGACCGACGCGGAGTTCGACGCCCCCACCGCCATCGAACGTCAGCCCTGCCCGACCTGCGACGTATCCCCCCTGTTTCTGGCGGGAGGATGCTGAGGTACGGCCAGGTGCAAGTGGTGGTAGCTGACCTTGGGCGTTCGCCGGAGTCGAGGTGGGTGCCGCTTCACTGCGCGGGGCCATACTCGGCGATGACCCCCTCCACGAGCCAGAGGTGCGTCCTGCCCAGGCTCGGCCCGGGGTCGGCGGTGAGGACGTCCAGATGCTGCCAGTAGCGACGGAACGGCGGCACAGTGATCTGCATGTCCGTGGCCATGAACGCACGGAACTCGGGCGTGTCCTCCCTCTCCCAGGCACGGGCGCAGACACGGCAGAACGACTCCATCGCCTCGCATCCGTGCGGTGCGTGCCCGGTGACGACGGCGGGTGCGACACCGGCCGAGGCGTCGAGGAGCCCCGCGTACATCGACGCCTTGTCCTGAACGTGGGGCGCGGCCCAGTAGCGCAGGAACGCGGGCTCCGTCACGAGGCAGTGGAGCTCGGCGTAGGCCAGGACGGCATCGGGCGTGGGATCGCGCGGTGGCTCGGGAACGGCCTGCGCGATGATGCCATCGGCCAGGCGGACCGGCAGCCCCGACGGCAGGACGTGCTGCCACGCCCGGGCGAGGTCCACAGGGGCCTGCGGTCGGCACTTGACCCTGGCCAGCACGCGCAGCCGACGCAGCCGCTCCGGGCCGGAGCACTCCGCCAGGGCCTGCAACGCCGCCTCACGCCACCGCAGTTCCGCAAGGCGTGTCTGCGTAAGCTCCAGCTGCTCGGCCACCAGCTCGCCGAGACGGCGCCCGTCCGTCGCGACGTCGACGATGGCCGCGATCGGCACGTCCAGCGCGCGCAGCTGCCGCACGAGCTGCAGCTGCTCCAGCGCCTGCGGCGGGTAGCGGCGGTGGCCGCCCTCGCTGCGCGGGGCCGTCGGCAGCAGGCCGATGTCGGTGTAGTAGCGGATGGCCTTCACCGACAGGCCCGTGCGCGTGGCGAGTTCCCCGATCGACCAAGTGACGTCCATCTCACCCCCTTGAATCTCCCGTGCGGTGGAGGTCCTAGCGTACGAAGCGACGGCCCGACGGCACGGGGACGTGGGCCGGATACCGGCTCCGGTGGATGTGGGGGAGCCCACCGGAGCCGGGCCGCACCCCATGGAGGATCGATATGACGCTTCCCCCAGGTCAACGTGCTGTTGACGGGTTCCCGCGCTTCGGCACGCACCTGCATCACCCGCCTCCGCCGGTCCCCGCCGACCCGGTCATCGACATCGGTGGAGCTCTGGCCGAGACCATCACCCTGTCCGTGGCCGACCTCGCGAAGCTGCCACGCCGAGAGCTCGGGGCCGACTTCCACTGTGTCGCCGGATGGTCGGCAACCGGCCTGCTGTGGGAGGGAGTCGCGTTCCGGGACCTGTATCGCACGCGGGTCGAACCGCTGCTCGCGCCGGACGCTTCGGTCAGCCATGTCGTCTTCGAGGGCCTCGACGGCTACCGGTCGATCGCGTTGCTCGAGGACGCCTTGGGCGATGACGTGCTCCTCGCCGACCGGCTCGACCGGCGGCCGCTCGACGGCGACCACGGCGCTCCGGTGCGGCTGGTGAGCCCCAGTCAGTACGGCTTCATCAGCACGAAGCACCTCTGTCGCATCGAATGCCACACATCCCGGCCCCCGGACTTCGACCGGTGGTCGCCCATCGCGGCGCACCGCAGGGCCAGGGTCTGGCAGGAGGAACGGCACCGCCGTCTTCCCGGCCGCGTGGTGCGGCCGGTCTACCGGGCGCTGATCGGACCGATCCGCGCACTGAGTGCGCGCGGCAGTCGCGGCAGATGGTGATGAATGGTCTAAAAGGTGCATTACGTCTTCCTGTGTGGGGGAGTTGAGAGGAATGTGTCCCGTTGGACGGGACGATCCGGGGTGACGTATGCATCGCCGGTGTAGTGGGCAACGGTTGGGGCAGCGGGCAATCGGCGAGGAGTGCCCCCGGTCCGGATCGAGGTGAGGGTCTGTGGTGACGCGCCGTACGGTGATCAAGGCCGCGGGTGCCGGAACGCTGGCGAGCGGTCTTTCCCTCTCTGCCGCGGGTGCCGCGGGTGCCGCGCGGGCCGCGGAGGCCGACACGCTCGTGGTGGTGGAGAAGAGCAGCCACGCGGTGAGTTTCTACGACACCGCGTCGGGACAGCGCCTGCGGACGGTCCAACTGCCGGACTACCCGCACGAGATGGTCGTCGACTCGCGCAGACGACTCGCCTATGTCGGGCACTACGGAGTCCGCATGTCCTCCACCGAGGGCGAGGGCGGCGCCGCGGTCTTCGTCATCGACCTCGTCGAGCGGTCCCTGGCCCGGACCATCGACACGCGGCCGTTCCGACGCATCCACGGCATGGGCATCGACCGTGACGACCGGCTGTACGCCCTGAGCGAGGCGCAGGCGGTACTGCTCGGCTTCGACGCCCCGGCCACCGACGAGGCGCCGTCCCGAGCGGTACCCACGCACGGGGTGAAGACCCATCTGTTCACCCTCAGCCGCGACGGCGAACGCGCCTATGTCACCGGCCTGCTGTCGCACACGGTGAGCCTCGTGCGCCCTCACGACGCCTCTGCCCCGCCGCTCCTGGTGACTCCGGGACAGCTGCCCGAGAGCAGTTGTCTGAGCGGGGACGAGAAGACGCTGTTCGTCGGCGCCCGCAAGAGCTCTGCCCTGGTCGCCATCGACGCGCGCACCATGAAGGTGCGGCAGAGCCGGGAGATGGGCGGAGACCCGCTGCGGCTCTACACCCTCGACGACGAACGGCTGTTGGTGACGGACGTCGCCGCCAACACCCTCACCCTCTGGAGCACGGACCTGCGGCCGATCCGTTCGCTGAAGCTCGACGGGACCCCGGCCGCGGTGTCGCTCCACCCCGCGAAGCCGATGGCGTACGTGTCCCTGCTGGGCGCCAACCGCGTCGCCGTCGTCGACCTGGAACGGCTCGCGGTCGTCGGCGGCTTCGGCACCCAGCTGGAACCGGACTCCTCGGCACTGCTGCCCGCTGCCGCCTGAGACGGTCAGGGGCGGCGGGCAGCGGCGATGTCAGGCCCCGCTCTCGCGGAGCATGTCCTCGCGCTCGACGATCTTCACGCGTTCCCGGCCCTGGGGCTCGCCGAGCGCCTTCTCGGCGGCGTCGAGGCGGTACCAGCCCTCCCACGTCGTGAAGCGGACGCCGCGCTCGGCGAAGAAGGCGTCCACGGCCTCCGGGGCGGGCGCGGCGGGCTCCGGGAGGCGGCCGTGCGCGTGGTCGTCCAGGAGGTTGGCGACCGTCTCGTTGGCGTCGCCCTTGGTGTGGCCGATGAGGCCGACGGGGCCGCGCCGGATCCAGCCCGTGACGTACGTCGACTGCAGGTGAGCCCCGGACTCCTCGATCACGCGGCCGCCCTCGTCCGGCACCGTGCCCGACTCGACGTCCCAGGGCAGCTTGGGCAGCGCGTCGGACAGGTAGCCCACCGCGCGGTAGACGGCGGTGACGTCCCAGTCCTTGAAGGTGCCGGTGCCCTTGACGTTGCCGGTGCCGTCGAGCTCGGTGCGTTCGGTGCGCAGGCCGACGACCTTGCCGTCCTCGCCCAGGATCTCGGTCGGCGACTCGAAGAAGTGCAGGAACAGCTTGTGCGGGCGGTCGCCGACGTCGCGGATCGCCCAGTTCTCCAGCGTCTTGGCGACCATGTCGGCCTGCTTGTTGCCGCGGCGGGTCGCGATCGAGCCGTCGTCGTAGTCGATGTCCTCGGGGTCGACGATGACCTCGATGGTGGGGGAGTGGTCCAGCTCCCGCAGCTCCATCGGGCTGAACTTGGCCTGCGCGGGGCCGCGCCGGCCGAACACGTGGATCTCCCGGGCCTTGTTGGCCTTCAGGCCGTCGTGGACGTTCGGCGGGATCTCCGTCGGGAGCAGCTCGTCCGCCGTCTTGGCGAGGACGCGCGCCACGTCGAGGGCGACGTTGCCGACGCCGAGGACGGCGACCTTCTCCGCGTCGAGCGGCCAGGTGCGCGGGACGTCCGGGTGGCCGTCGTACCAGGAGACGAAGTCGGCCGCGCCGTAGGAGCCGTCGAGCTGGATGCCCGGTATGTCGAGGGCGCGGTCGGCCGTGGCTCCGGTGGAGAAGATCACCGCGTCGTAGAAGGTCCGCAGGTCGTCCAGGCTGATGTCGCGCGGGTAGTCGACGTTTCCGAAGAGGCGGATCTGCGGCTTGTCGAGCACCTGGTGCAGGGCCGTGACGATGCCCTTGATCCGCGGGTGGTCGGGGGCCACGCCGTAACGGATCAGTCCGAACGGGGCGGGCATCCGCTCGAAGAGGTCGATGGACACGCCGGGGTCGGCGGTCACGTCGGACTTCAGGAGCGCGTCGGCGGCGTAGATCCCAGCGGGTCCGGCTCCGACGATGGCTACCCGCAGGGGGCGGTGCATGATCAGGTTCCCTTCGAGCGGTGAGGACTGACTCGACGGCAACCGTAAACTAAGGTGACCCTAACTCGGCACGCGGGGTCTACGGAAAGATCAGTGTCCCGTCCACCGGGACCACGAGGTGCCAGCGGACCGTCACGTCGTCGTACGGGCCGCAGGCCAGGACCCGGACGTCGACGGGGTCCCGGGCGACCAGGGGGAAGAACATCGGGCGGACGTCCTCGGAGGGCGGCTGCTCCGCGGGGGCGGGGGCGGAGGAGTCCCAGAGCGTCGTGACGCCCGGCTGCGCACGCACCTCCCGGACGACCTCGTCGAGGCGCGCGTTGGCCGGCCAGCGCTGCCAGGCCAGGCGGAGGCGGGTGAGGAGGGGGACGGCCCAGCGGTCCTCCCAGTCGCGCAGTTGGTAGCGGGCCTCGGGGGAGAACGCCCAGGTCATGACGTTGGCGCCGGGGCGGACGAGCCAAGGGCAGTGCCGGGCGGCGACCGCGTTGGCCTCGATCACGTCCCACGCCTGGTCGCAGAGGTAGCTGACGTACCGCTGCTGGTGCATGAGCTGGACGAGCGCCGGATCGAGGTCGCCGCGTGTGCCGGGCTGGGACCCGGCGGGCGCGGTCCCGGTGGCCGGAGGCTCGTGGCCGGTGCTGCGGTAGAGGGCGGCGGCCTGGTGCCGGGAGAGGCCCAGGATCCGGCAGACCCCGGCGATCATCTCGCGGCTGTACCGGCGGTCCTCGCCCTTCTCCAGCGCCCGGTACCAGCGCTCGGAGACGCCGAGCTGCAGCGCCACGTCGAGCTGGGTGAGGTAGGTGCGGTGCCCGCGCGCGGGTGCGGAGCCGAGCGCAAGGCCGGGATCCCGCGCCCTGCGCCAGGTGCGGAGCATGCGGCCGAGGTCCTCGCGGCGGGCGTTGGTCACGGTAAAGATCTCGCAAAGATGGTGGGGCTGATCAGGGGTTTTCCGGCACGGCGGGTGCGTTGGCGCCCTTTCGGTGCTGGTGGCAGGATCGCATGCCGGAGCTCCTGCCGGAACGTCGGAGTTCCGGTACCCGGGCGTTCCGGCCTTGGGCGCCGCCCGGCGTCCAGGGTGGGCGCACGTCCAGGGTGGGGCGTGGTCGACGCGGTGGGCAGCGCGGCGCCCGGGCCGGCCCTCGACCTCTGATCGCCGACCTCGACCCTGACCCACGGAGAATCGACAGATGAGCTACTTCCTGCCGGAAACCGCCCCCGTGCTGACCGCCGCGCGCGGTCTCGCCCTGGCCCACCCCGGCATCGTCGAGGTCAACAGCGCCCCGCTGTACCTGCGGGCCCGCGCCGCGCACCCCGACCGTCGCGTCGGACTCGTCTCCGGCGGCGGCTCCGGGCACGAGCCGCTGCACACCGGTCTCCTCGGGCGCGGCGGCCTGGACGCGGTCTGTCCCGGCGAGGTGTTCGCGTCGCCGCACAACCGGCAGATCTACGAGGCGAGCGCGGCCGCGGCCAAGAGCGCGGGCGTGCTGCTGATCGTCAAGAACTACACGGGCGACGTGATCAACTTCCAGATCGCGGCGGAGCGCCTGCGGCACGACGGCATCCCCGTCGCGACCGTCCTGGTCGACGACGACCTCGCCACCGATGGCGCCGACAGCGCGACGGGCCGCCGGGGGACGGCGGCGACCGTGGTCGTGGAGAAGCTGCTCGGCGCCGCGGCGGACCGGGGCGCCTCGCTGGAGGAGCTCCAGGAGCTCGGCACCCGCGTCGTGGCCCAGTCGCGCAGCGTCGCCGTGGCGGCGCGCGCCCAGACCTCGCCCACGACGGCCGCCCCCGCCTTCACCCTGGAGCCCGGCGTCCTCGACTACGGCGTCGGCATCCACGGCGAACGCGGGACCCGCACCATCGCCCGGCCCTCCGTCGACGACCTGGTCCGGCGGATGACCGACGACCTGCTCGACGCGCTGCCTGCGGGCTCCGAGGACGTCCTCGCGCTGGTCAACGGCCTCGGCGCCACCACCGAGCTCGAACTGCACGCCATCAGCGCGCTGCTGCACGACCGGCTCCTGGAGCGCGGCCTGCGCCCCGCCGTGACCGTCGCCGGGACGTACACCGCCGCGCTGGACATGGCCGGGTTCTCGCTCACCCTCACCCGCCTCGACGAGGGCTGGGTCGACCTGTGGACGGCACCGACCGAAACGCCGCTCATGCTGCCGCGGACCGTGCGCGCCGCGGACGCGGAGGCCGCCGCCCCGGCCTCTGCCTCCACCGCCCCCGCCACTCCCACTGCGTCCACCGCCGCCGCGCCCGCCGAGACCGCCCGTACGACCGGCAGCCGCATCGTCCTCGACCGGTACGCGGAGGTCGTGGCGCAGGTCCGCGACAACCTCACCAAGCTCGACCAGCTGGTCGGCGACGGCGACTTCGGGGACAACCTCACCGGCGGTGTGCGGCGCGCGGTGCGCATCGCCGACGAGACGGGGTCCGAGGGCACGGCCGCGCTCGCCGACGCCTTCCTGAACGACGTCGGCGGCACGAGCGGCCCGCTCTTCGGGCTGCTCTTCAAGGACCTGGCGTCCGCCGAGCCCGGCGACGGGCAGGCGCCGTCCGTCGCGGCACTGGCGGAGGCGGCCGCCGCCGCGAGCGCGGCCATCCACCGGGTGGGCGGCGCGCGCGTGGGCGACTGCACGCTGGTCGACGCGCTGGTTCCGGCCGCCGAGTCCCTTGCCGCCTCGGCGAAGGGGGAGCCGACGGGCGAGGGCGATGCCGAGTCCGCGGAGGCCCCGCTCACCACCGCGGCGCAGGCCGCGATCCGAGGTGCCCTCTCGACGGCGTCCCTGCGTCCCCGGCGCGGCCGCGCGAGCTACGTCGGCGATCACGCCCTCGGCGTCCCGGACCCGGGCGCACTCGCCGTCGCCCTGCTCTTCACGTCACTGGCCGACGTCCACGAGCCGACGTGGGCGACCCGCCTGCCGGCGCCGGGTTACCTGACCGCGATCTGACCGGCCCTCCCCGGCACCTGTCCCGTGGGCGGAACGGTCCGCCCACGGGGCAGACCTGCGAGCGCGGACTTTGTACAGTGATCAACTGTGCTGTCCGAGCAACGCGAGGGAGAAGCAATGGAGTTCGTGCCCCACAACCCGACCGAAGGCGTCTACGCGGCCACGGACGACTACGTGCACGCCATGGAGGTGCGCGGCGCGGGGCGTCTCCTCTTCGTCGCCGGCACCATGGGCCTCGACCCGGCCGGGAAGCCCGGCGCGGACCTCGCGGAACAGCTCGACCTGATCTGGTCGAACATCCGGGCCATCCTCGCCTCGGCCGGAATGACCGTCGACAACATCGTGCGCCTGACCAGCTATCTGCGGGATCCCGCGTACGCGGAGGCCAACGCCGCCGCACGGACGGCCGCGCTCGGCGGCAGACCCGTGCCGACCACGGCGATCGTCGCCACCACCCTCGTCAGCGACTGGCTGGTGGAGATCGAGGTCATCGCGGCGGGGTGACGCGCTGCCCCGACCCGGCCCCGGTGCTCAGCAGATGCGCGGCAACAGCTCACCCAGCGGCATGTCCACCACCCGCCGGGCGCCGACCAGCGTGCGCAGGGTCACCCGCCCGGCCGGGCCCTCCGTCACCCTGCCGATGCGTACCGCCGCCGCGCCTTCCGGGTGGCCGCGCAGCGCCGCAAGGGTGCGCTCCTCGGCCGCGGGCGCGACGAAGGCCACCATGCAGCCCTCGTTGGCGACCGTCAGCGGGTCGAGGCCCAGCATGTCGCAGGCCGCGGCCACCGGTTCGGGCACCGGCACGGCGCGCTCGTCGATCTCCACGGACACGCCCGCGGCGCGGGCGATCTCGTTGAGCGCGGCGGCGAGGCCGCCGCGGGTCGGGTCGCGCAGGGTGTGCACGGCCGGGCCGAAGGGCCGCAGGGTTTCGACGAGACGGTGCAGGGGGCGGGTGTCGGAGGCGATGGCCGACTCGAATCCGAGGCCCTCGCGGGTGGACAGGACGGCCGTGCCGTGCAGGCCGACGGGGCCGGACAGCACCACCGCGTCGCCGGGCCGGGCCCGCGCCACGGACGGGGTGAGGCCGGGAAGGAGGCGGCCGACGCCGGTCGTGATGAGGAACAGCTTGTCCGCGGCTCCCCGGCCCACCACTTTGGTGTCGCCCGTGACCACGGGGACCGGCACGGCGCGGGCCGCCTTGCCCGCGGAGGCCAGGACGGCCCGCAGCTCGTCCAGGGGCAGCCCCTCCTCGGCGATCACCGCGCAGCTGAGCGCGAGCGGCAGGGCTCCGCGCATCGCCAGGTCGTTGACGGTGCCGTGCACGGCGAGCGCGCCGATGTCGCCGCCCGGGAAGACGAGCGGGCTGACCACGAACGCGTCGGTGGAGACCACCAGTTGGGGCTGGCCGGGTACGGGTGCGGCATCCTCCAGCGGGCTGTCGGCCTGTTCCGTCAGGGCGGGCAGGACCAGGGTGTCCAGGAGCTCCGCGGTGAGCTTGCCGCCCGCCCCGTGGCCGAGCAGGAGACAGTCGCGTTCGTGGTGGGGGAGGGGGCAGTCCGGGGTCATGCCGGGCTCCCTTTGGCCGATGCGGGCATACGGGCAACGGGTGCAGGGACCCGACCTGCCGCGTGGAACGCGGCGCACGTCCCCTCCGCCGACACCATCGGCGCCCCCAGCGGCGTACGCGGCGTGCAGCGCACCCTGTAGGCGGGGCACTGCGTCGGCAGCAGGGCGCCGGTGAGGACGGCGCCCGCGACGCACTCGGGGTCTTCGGCGGAGCGCAGGTCGGTGAGGTCGAAGCGGCGGGCGGCGTCGAAGCGGGCGTAGCGCGGGGCCAGGTCGAGGCCGCTGGCGGGCAGGGTGCCGATGCCGCGCCAGGCCCGGTCGGTGACGCGGAAGACGCGGCGCAGCACGTCCTGCGCGGTGGTGTTGCCGGTGCGGCGCACGGCCCGCGCGTACTGGTTCTCCACGTCGTGGCGGCCGCACTCCAGTTGGCGCACGGCCATGAGGATGCCCTCGACGAGGTCGAGGGGTTCGAAGCCGGTGACCACGATGGGGACCTGGTGGTCGGCGGCGATCGGCTCGTACGCGCGCCAGCCCATGACCGCGCACACATGTCCCGCGGCCAGGAACGCCTCGACCTCGCAGTCCTCCGAGGCCAGGAGCGCCGTCATCGCCGGGGGGACGAGGACGTGGCTGACCAGGAGCGAGAAGTTCTCCAGGCCCAGACGTTCGGCGTGCAGGACGGCCATGGCGTTGGCGGGCGCGGTCGTCTCGAACCCCACGGCCAGGAAGACGACGTGGCGGTCGGGATGCGCGACGGCGGTGCGGACCGCGTCCATGGGCGTGTACACCACCCGTACGTCCGCGCCGCGTGCCCGCAGCGACAGCAGGTCCGTCGACGTGCCCGGCACGCGCAGCATGTCGCCGAAGCTGGTGAGGATCACCTCGGGCCGCGCGGCGAGCGCCGTCGCGCGGTCCAGGGTCTCCAGCGGGGTGACGCAGACCGGGCAGCCGGGGCCGTGGATCATGCGGATGCCGGCCGGAAGGAGCTCGTCGATGCCCTGGCGGACGAGGGTGTGCGTCTGGCCGCCGCACACCTCCATGATCCGCCAGGGGCGGGTCGCGGCGCCGCGCAGCTCGTCCAGGAGACGGCGGGCGAGTGCCGGGTCGCGGTACTCGTCGAGGTACTTCACGATCCGCTCTCGGGTGGGGCGAGGTCGACGCGGATGTCGACGACGCCCTCGACGGCGCGGGCGGCGCGGGCGAGGACGGGGACAAGGGCCGTGTCGCGCAGGGTGCCGCCGAGGGTGACGATGCCGTCGCGGACACGGACTTCGACCCCGGCCGCGGCAGGCAGCGCGGCGAGGACCTTGTGGTGGATCTCGTCGGCGATCTCCTCGTCGGCGCGCAGGAACACCTTGAGCAGGTCGCTGCGGCTCACCACGCCCTGCAGAAGGCCGGAGGCGTCGACGACCGGAAGGCGCTTGATGCGGCGGTGCGCCATGATGCGGGCGGCCTCGGCGAGGGTGGCGTCGGGGTGCACGGTGACGGCCGGGCTCGACATCAGCTCGCCCGCGGTGACCGCGCCCGCCTTGGCCAGGTCCGACAGGCGGCGCACCACGTCGTAGCGCACGGGGTCGGCGTCGCGGAACTCCTCCTTGGGCAGCAGGTCCGCCTCGGAGACGACACCCACGACGCGGCCCTCGCCCTCGAGGACCGGCAGGGCGCTGACCTTCCACTGCTCGATGAGCTCGACGAGTTCCTTGAAGGACGCGTCGCGGCCGATGGCGATGGTGGTGTGGGTCATCACGTCGCTGACGGTGTACGGGGAATGGGTGCGCGGCGCCTCGGCGTGCGGGGCATCCGTCTTCGCGGGCTTCCCGGGCGCGGCGTGCGTGCGGGGCGCGTCAGGCATCGGGGCCTCCGGTGGTGCGGACGACGGTGAGGTCGAGGAAGTGGGTGGAGCAGGAGATGCACGGGTCGTGGTTGCGGATCGTCCGCTCGCACAGGTCCGTCAGTTCCGCGTCGGACAGGTCCGGTCGGGCGAGGGCACGGGTCGCGGTGCGGCGCAGGTCGTCCTCGATCGCGCCCTGGTTCTGCGCGGTGGGCGGCACCAGCAGCGCGTCGGTCACGGTGCCGTCGGCGTCCAGGGCGTAGCGGTGGTAGAGCAGCCCGCGCGGCGCCTCGGTCGCGCCGTGTCCGGTGCGCGCGGCGGGCGGCACGTCGACGAACGGGTGCGGGGGCGGCTCGTACGTGTCGATGATCCGCAGCGCTTCGGAGATCGCGTACACCACCTCCACGGCCCGCACCAGGATCGAGCGGTGCGGGTTGCGGCAGACGACACCCTCCCAGGGGTCGCCGAGTCCGGCCGCGCGCGCCGCCTCCACCGCCGTGCGGGACAGCCAGCGCCCGCTGATCGCGAACCGGGCGAGGGAGCCGGTGAGATGGCGCCGCCCGTCGAGGCGGGAGTGCAGGGCGGTGGAGTGCGGCACCTGCTCCTCGCGGACGCGCAGCGGGAAGTCGTACACGGGGAAGGTGGTGAAGCCGCCGTCGGTGCGCAGCACGGCCGGGGTGCCCGATTCAATCGCGTACGTCCCCGGGGCGGCGAGCGCCAGGAAGTCGGCGTCCACCTGCGCGTCGGGGAAGTCGAAGCCCGCGACCCAGCGCACGGTGTCCCAGGCGTCGTCCAGGGCGCGGTGCAACCGCTCGGCGAGCGGGCGCAGTTCAGCGGGCGCGGGGACGCGGTGGAAGCCGCCCAGGCGTACGTTCACGGGGTGGATGGCGCGGCCGCCGAGCTGTTCGAGGAGCGCGTTGCCCGCCTGCTTCAGGCGCAGGCCGCGCTCGACGTCCGCGCGCCGGGTGCGGGCGAGCTCGATCGCTCCGTCGCAGCCCAGGAAGTCCGGCGCGTGCAGGAGATAGATGTGCAGGGTCTGGCTCTCGATCCACTCGCC
Source organism: Streptomyces sp. NPDC059003 (assembly GCF_042740445.1). Lineage (NCBI taxonomy): Bacteria > Bacillati > Actinomycetota > Actinomycetes > Kitasatosporales > Streptomycetaceae > Streptomyces > Streptomyces sp. NPDC059003. The sequence continues at coordinate 39,431 of NZ_JBHYJH010000003.1, forward strand.
GCAGTACACCAGGCGGCGCAGCGCGCGGATCCGCGAAGGAATGTCGACACCGCAGGCGTCCTCGACGGCCGCGCAGGCGCTCATCTGGTACGCGACCGGGCAGATGCCGCACACCCGGGCGGTGATGTCGGGCGGCTCGGTGTGCGCGCGGCCGCGCAGCAGCGCCTCGAAGAAGCGCGGCGGCTCATAGATGTTCAGCTGCGCCTCGGTGACCTCGCCGTCGTGCACGCGCAGGCGCAGGGCGCCCTCGCCCTCGACCCGGGACAGCGAGCCGACGTGCAGAACGCGGGATCCGCGGTGCGTCACGGCCGTAACTCCTCGTCGAGAACATCGGGTGCGCCGAGGGCGTCGAAGGCGGGCGCGTTGAACGTGCGCAGGAAGCGCTCGGTGGCCCGCCCGTCGAGGCCGTCGCGCCGCAGCACCGGCAGCAGGGCGGACAGGTTCGCCGAGCCGGACGGGCCGAAGCAGCCGAAGCAGCCGCGCCCGTACGCCGGGCAGATCGCGCCGCAGCCCGCGTGCGTGACCGGCCCCAGGCAGGGCGTGCCGTGGGCGACGGTGACGCACACGGTGCCGCGCCGCTTGCACGCGAAGCACACGCTGTGGCTCGGGATGTCGGGCCTGCGGCCGGCGAGGTGGGCGGTGAGGACCTCCAGGAGCTGGCCGCGGTCGACGGGGCAGCCGCGCAGCTCGAAGTCGACGTCCACATGCGCGGAGACAGGGGTGGAGGTCGCGAGGGTGTCGATGTGGTCGGGGCGCGCGTACACGGTGCGGCAGAACTCCTCGACGTCGGCGAAGTTCCGCAGCGCCTGGATGCCGCCCGCCGTCGCGCAGGCGCCGATCGTGATCAGGCGCCGGGACTCGGCCCTGATGCGCCGCACCCGTGCGGCGTCGTCCGGCGTGGTCACGGATCCCTCGACGAGCGCCACGTCGTACGGGCCCGGACGGACCGCGCTGGACGCCTCCAGGAAGTGGGCGATCTCCACCCGGCCCGCGAGGCCGAGCAGCTCGTCCTCGCAGTCGAGCAGCGTCAGCTGGCAGCCGTCGCAGGAGGCCAGCTTGAACACGGCCAGCGTCGGCACGGCCGCCGGACGGTCGGACATCACAACTCCCTCACGCTCAGCAGGGGTTCCGCCCGGTCCCACCCCACGACCGGGCCGTCCCGGCACAGCAGCAGCGGGCCGAGCTGGCAGTGCCCGCACGTGCCCGTGGCGCAGCGCATGGTGCGCTCCAACGACACCCGGACGCGGTGGGCGGGCACGCCACGGTGGACCAGGTCGCGCGCGGTCGCGCGGATCATCGGCTCCGGACCGCAGACGAACGCCGAGCAGTGCGACGGCGCGAAGCGCGCGCGGTCCAGGAGCCGGGTCACCAGGCCCACCTCACCACCCCAGCCGCGCGGCGCCCGGTCGACGGTGACGCCCGTGTACGCGGTCGCCCAGCGCCGCGTCTCGCACGTGGACAGCAGGTCGTCCGGAGTGCGCGCGCCGATCAGGACGTTGACACGGCCGAACCGCAGCGGTGCGGCGACCGCGGCACGGATCAGCGGGAGCAGCGGGGCGAGCCCGATGCCGCCCGCGACGACCAGCACGTCCTGCCCGAGCGCCCGCTCCGGCTCCCAGCCGGTGCCGTACGGGCCACGCAGGCCCAGGACGTCGCCGACCCGCGCCGCGCACAGCCCCGCGGAGACCGCGCCGACGGCCCGCACGGTGTGCGCGAGCCCGCCGGTGGCCGGAAGGGCGCTCACCGAGACGGGAATCTCACCGCGGCCGAAGCAGTGCACCATGGCGAACTGGCCGGGAGCGAACCGCGGCAGCGCCGCCGCGAGGGGGTCGAGCCGCAGCGTGACCGTGTCGGGCGTCTCGCGCCGACGGGCGATCACCCGGTACGGCACGGGCAGGCGCGGCTCGGCCGGTGGTGGTGCCGCCATCGGAGCGGGTGCCGGGCCTGTGGTCATCGCGGACTGCCGCTGCCGTAGGGCGCGTACAGGTCGAGCAGGCGGGTGCGGGCCGACTGCAGGCGGTGGGCGAGGACCTTGCCGACCCACTGGCCCACAGCCGCGCCGAGCTCCGCGTCGTTCTCGCACATCAGCCGCACCGCCGTCGCGTCGAACTCGTAGGCGCGCACCGGCGTGGTCGCCTCCGCGCCGAGCTGCCACACGTAGGGCGGGAACAGCCAGGACCAGCCGACGAGTTCGTCGAAGCCGATCGTCTCGATGGCGGGCGCGCGGTGCCCCGGCACGTGCATGTCGAGCGTCACGGTGCCGGTGCGGACGATCCAGAACCGGTCGGCGCGCCGGCCCTCCTCGAACAGGCGGGTGCCCTGCGGGATGTTGACCTCACGAGCGACGCGCAGCAGGCGGGTGCGGTGCTCGGGGGCCAGGGCCTGGATCATGCGGGTGGTGGATGTGGACGTCGTGTTCATCGCTGTTCCTCCCTGTCGCGGCGCGCCGGTCGGCCGCCGTCGGTTGCCACCGCCTCCTGCGGCGTCCGGCCGTCTGCTGCCGCCGCGTGCTGCTCGGCCGCGAGCGCGGCCACCTCTGCGGTGATGTCGATCCCGGCCGGGCACCAGGCGACGCACCGCCCGCAGCCCACACAGCCCCCGCTGCCGAACTGGTCGTGCCAGGTGCCGAGTTTGTGAGTGAGCCACTGGCGGTAGCGGCTGCGCGCGGAGGCGCGCACCGGCCCGCCGTGGAGGTAGGAGAAGTCGAGATCGAAGCAGGAGTCCCAGCGCTGCCACCGTTCGGAGTGATCCCCGGTGAGGTCGGTGACCTCCTCGGTGGTCGTGCAGAAGCACGTGGGGCACACCATGGTGCAGTTGGCGCAGGTCAGGCAGCGGGACGCGACGTCGTCCCAGCGCGCCGCCGTCAGGCTCGCGCCCATCAGCGCCCGCAGGTCGACCGGCGGCAGCGCGCGGCCCATGCGGTCGCGGGCACCGTCGACCGCGCCCCGCGCGACGGACTCGGTCGCCACGTCCGCCTCCCGGTGCGGCACGTCGCCGAGCAGTCGCGCGCCCTCCTCGCTTCCGGTGCGGACGAGGAACCGGTGGCCGTCCGCGTCGACGACCTCGGTGAGCGCGAGGTCGAAGCCGGCGTCCGCCGCGGGGCCGCCGCCCGCCGACACGCAGAAGCACGTCGCGCCCGGTTCGGTGCACTCGACGGCTATCAGCAGCGCCGTCCTCCGCCGCTCCTGATAGCCCTGTTCCGGGTGGCGCCCGCCCGCGAGGACACGGTCCTGGATCGCGATGGCGCGCAGGTCGCAGGGGCGTACGCCGAGAAAGGCGTACGCGGGCACCTCGGGCCGGGTGGCGGTGAACTCAGGGACGCCGTCCGGCCCGCGCCGCGCGCTCCACAGCTGCTCGCGCTGCGGGTGCAGGAAGGTCTTCCAGGACTGCGGTCCGGCGCTGTGGGCGAACGCCGCGCCGTCCGCGCGGGGTGTCAACCGGTAGCGCCCGGCGTCGAGTTCGACGCCCCAGCCGAACGGGAGCTCGTCGGCGGAGGCCAGTGCGGCGAGGACGATCGCACCGTCGCGGACCGTGGGCCCCACGACGGTGCGGCCCTCCGCCACCAGAGCGGCGACCAGGGCGGCGAGCCCCTCCCGGTCGATCACTGCCGTGACTCCGGTGGCGACCATGGAATCCTCCTCGGCGTCCGTGCCGTTGCGGCCGCGTCCGTGTCGTGGTGCCGGGCCGTCGTGCCGGGCACCCGCTGGGAACCTCCTACGACCACCGTCGAGCACGGGAGCCCGGCGAGGCAGGGGCCGATCGGCCCGTGACGGGGACCGGTGGGGGACCGATGACGGGACCGGGCGGTCCCTTCGGCGGCAGGTCACGCCCTGCGGCTGGTCCACCCGGGCCCGGTGCGCTGCCACGCGCGGTCCCACGCGGCGATGCGGCGCCGGTCGAGGGCGCCGCGCACGGCCTGGAGGACGAGGAGGGCGAGTGCGGCCATGCCCGCCGCCGCGGCGGCGCCCGCGCACACCACGCGCGCCGTGACGTCGTCCTCGCCCAGCGGCTCGTCCGTGGCGTCGCCGTTCTCGTCGACCCAGATGCGGATGACGTTCCCGCGCCGGCTGCCCGCCGGGGCGTCGGCGGCTCCGGTGTGCTCGGTGCCGTCCAACGCCGTCCAGCGGGCCGGCACCTGGTGCGGGGCGAGCGAGCCGTCGACGGACGGCACCGCACGGGGCGCGTCGGCGGTGAGGGTGGCCCGCACCTGGTGCCGTGCCCGCTGCTCGGCTCCCGCCTCCGCGCGGGCATCGGAGCGCACGACCGCCCCGGCGACGAACCCGGCGGCGGGCACGCCCAGGATCAGCACGGTGCCGACCAGCAGCACCGCCCACGCCTCGACCACGTCCGAGCGCCGCCGCAGCGGACTGCGGCGCCAGCGCCACCCCAGCTTCCGGGTCCGCATGGCATCAGCCTCCGCACTCCGCGACGGAGGCGATCTCCCGCGCGATGGCGTCGGCCCAGGCCGTCACCGCGTCGAAGTCGCGGAAGTCGCCGCCCTTCCCCGACCGGACGATCATCCGGGCGACGGGGCCGCGGGCCTGCTGGTCGAGCCGGCCCCCGAAGGTCGCGTGCCCGCGGGCGTCGAGCCGCACGGCCATGCGCCGCACGGACGGCGGAGGCGGCACCTCCCGGTCGGACGCGGCGGAGTCCAGCGGCCCGCTGCTGAACAGCCACACAGGCCGCCGCGCGAGCGCACGCCGGTGACGGCGAGCGAAGCGCCGGGCATCACGCTGCCAGCGCCCCGCGTACACGGCGCCGCCGAGCACCACCGCGTCGTACGCGGTCACCTCCCGTACGTCCGCGGCCGACCGCACGTCGACGGCCAGCCCGGCCTTGGTGAGCGCGGCCGCAACCGTCCGGGCCAGCTCTGCGGTGGATCCGTACGTCGACCCGTAGGCGACGAGGACGGTGAGTGCCATCGCCGTACCCTCCTCACAGCCTGCGCAGCCAGTCGTCGGCGACGCCCTGCAGCGCCTCGTCCGTGGGCCGCAGGTGGGAGTCGTCGAGGCGGTAGGTGAGGTGGTCGACGACCGCGACCACGCCGTCGATCTGCCGGGTCATGCGGACGGCTATCGGCACGTCGCTGCGCCGCTCCAGCCGCCCGCGCAGCGTCACCACGCCGTCGACGACCTCCACCGCGATGGACTGCGGGGCCAGCCACAGCGTGCGGACCAGGACCTCGTCGACGACTTCGAGGCGTATGTCGGCGTCGGGCCGCAGGAAGACCTGGAGCAGGTCGCGGCGCGTGACGATGCCGACGAGCCGGTCCTCGTCGTCCACGACGGGGAGCCGTTCGACGCGGTGGCGGGCCATGGTGCGGGCGGCCTGCGCGATGGTGTCCTCGGCGTGCACGAGGACGGGGGGCTTTGACATCAGCTGTCCCGCGGTGCGCGCCGCCGCCTTGGCGGTGCGCTTGCGCCCGCCTGGCAGGAACCGGCGCCAGCGGACGGCGGGTGCGGGCGCGTACGGGTCGTCGGCCTCCGCCTGCCGGACCATGAGGTCCGTCTCGGACAGCACGCCGATGACGTGCTCGTCGTCGTCCACCACCGGAAGACCGCTGATGCGGTGCCGGTCCAGGAGCCGGGCCACCTCCTTGAACGACGAGTCGCGGACGGCTTTGACGACCTCGCTCGCCATGACCGAACCGACCTTGCTGTGCTTCATGTCCTTCGCCTCCTCGGCGCGCTCGGAGTACGTGAAGTACGCGAAGTACGCGGAGTACCTGGCGCACTCGGCGTGTCAGTCGTCTCGGGCGGCTTCAGCGAAGCCGTCGCAGTTGTCGCAGATGGGGGTCCTGGGCCGGGCGCGGAAGCAGCCGGACGCGGACGTCGAGCGCGGTGACGCGGTCGGGCCGGGCCAGGACCGGGTTCAGGTCGGCCTCGGCGAGCTGCGGCAGATCGCTCGCGAGCCGGGAGAGGCGAAGCAGCAGGCTCTCGAGGCCTTCCAGGTCCACCGGGCCGTTGCCCCCGTGTCCGAAGAGCAGCGGCGCGCAGCGCGGCGCGGTGATCAGGTCGTGCACGTCGTGGTCGGTGAGCGGGGCGAGCCGGGCCGCGTGGTCGGCGAGCACCTCGGTGGCGGTGCCGCCGAGCCCGAACAGGACCAGCGGTCCGAAGATCTCGTCCTGCACGACACCGGCGAACAGCTCGGTGCCGCGCGGCGCGAGGGGCTGCACGACCACGCCGGTCATCACGTGCCCGAAGCGGGTCTCCAGGTCGCGGTAGGCGGCGCGGACCTGGGCGTCGCCGCGCAGGTCGAGGTGGAGCGCGCGCTGTTGGCTCTTGTGAAGGAGGCCCGGCCAGTGCGCCTTGAGGACGACGAGCCCGTCGGGCCCCTTGAGGCGTTCGGCCGCGAGCACCGCGTCGTCCTCCGTCTCGGCCCACTCCCACGGCAACTGACGGATGCCGTAGGCGTCCAGGAGCTCGGCGACCTCGCGCGGGCCCAGCCAGCCGCCCTCGGGATGCCGGTTCAGGTAGGCGTCGACGGCCGCCTGCGCACGGGCCGTGTCCACGTCGTCCAGGACGGGGACGGTGCCGGGCGGCCGGGCGAGCCAGCGGCCGCGCGCGGCGGCGTGGGCCAGGGCGCGGGCGGCCGCCTGCGGATCGGCGTACGCGGGTACCGCGCCCGTCCCGGCAGGCAGCAGCCGCACCGGCAGGTCCTGGTCGAGCAGTACCGCGGCGACCGTTCGGTCACGACGTCGGTCCGGGGCGCAGGTGAGGGACCGGATGAGGTCGTCGCCGGTCGCCGCGGCGACCGCGGTGGGCACGAGCGCCACCAGGACCGCGTCGACGCGTCCGCTCGCGACGAGCCGGTCCACGCAGGCGCGCAGCTGCTCCTCGCCGACGGCGGCCGTGACGTCGACCGGGTTGGTGACGCTCGCCCCGTCGGGCAGGACGGCGAGCAGCTCGTCGACGAGATCGGCGCCGAGCGGCGGCAGGTCGAGCCCGGCTTCGGCGCAGGCGTCGGCGGCCAGGACCCCGGCGCCGCCCGCGTTGGTGACGACGGCGACGCGTGGCCCTGCGGGCAGCGGCTGCGCGTGCAACAGGGCGGCGGCGTCGAGGAGTTCGGACACGGAGCGGGTGGCGGTGATGCCGGCCTGCGTGAACAGGGCCTGCCGCGTCATGGTCGCGGTGGCGGCGGCCGCGGTGTGCGAGGCGGCCGCGGCCCGGCCCGCCTCGGTGCGGCCCGCGTCGACCGTCAGGACGGGCAGCCGTCGGCTCACGCGCCGCGCGGTGCGCGAGAAGGCGCGCGGGTTGCCGAACGACTCCAGGTGCAGCAGCGCGAGGTCGGTGCGCCCGTCGGACTCCCACCACTGCAGCAGGTCGTTGCCGCTCACGTCGTACTTGTCGCCGAGCGACACGAAGCTGGACACGCCGATGCCGAGCCGGGCGAGCCCGCCGAGCAGCGCGATGCCCACGCCGCCGGACTGCACGGCGACCCCCGCCGAGCCGGGCGCCGGACACGCGGCGGCGAACGTCGCGTTGAGCTGGATGCGCTCCTCGGTGTTGGCGAGCCCCAGGCAGTTGGGCCCGACCAGGCGCATCCCGTACGTGCGACAGCTGTCGAGCAGGGCCCGCGCCTGCGGGGCGTCGAGCCCGGCGGAGACGGTGAGCAGGGCGCGTACGCCGAGCTTGCCGCACTCCTCGGCGACAGCCGGCACCTGCGCGGCGGACACGGCGAGCACCGCGAGATCGGGGACCTGCGGGAGGTCGGCGACGCTGGGGTGGGCGTGGACGCCGAGGACCGTGGCGGCGGTCGGATTGACCGCGTACAACCGGCCGTTGAAGCCGCCGGTGCACAGGTTGCGCAGCACGGCCCGGCCCACCGACCCCGGTCGGCGGCCCGCGCCGATGACGACCACCGACGCCGGCTGGAGCAGCGGACGCAGGCTCGCCACGCCCGCCGTACGGCCGCGCGCCTCCACCGACGACAGATACGCCTCGGTCTCGTCGAGGTGGACGACGCAGTGCACCTGGGAGCCGTCGAAGCGGCGCGCGGTGCGCAGGCCGAGGTCCGCGAAGACCTTCAGGACCTCGTGGTTCTCGGCCAGCGCGTCGGCGGTGAACGCGGTGATCCCCGCGGTGCGCGCGGCGGACACCAGGTGTTCCAACAGGAGCGTGCCGACGCCGCGGTGGTGCCAGTGGTCGTCGACGGCGAGCGCGATGTCGGCCTCCGCCGGGTCGGCGGGGGCGGCTTCGTACTCGGCGATGCCGATGAGGCGTCCGTCGTGCTCGGCGAGGAGGGCGCGATAGCCCGTGCCGCGGGAGGCCGCCGTGCCCGGGGAGGCCGCCGGGTTCCGGGAACTGCCCGGCACCGTGCGCCCCGCCACACGGGCCGCGGCCTGCTTGGCCGCCCGGCGGCTGGCCACGAAGAACCGCAGCCGCAGATGCTCCGGTGACATGCCCTCGTACAGCCTCAGCACCACGTCCTGATCGCCTGGTCCGCCGGGCCGAATGCGCACGGTGGTGCCGTCGGAGAGCAGGGCGTGCGTGCCGCCGTCGGCCGGAGCCGGGTCGGGGGCGGTGGAGCTCGGAGCGGCGCTGCCGGTCATGGCCTACCTCGCGCTTCGGTTCGGTCGATGGACGTCTTCAGCGTCCGTCCCGACGGCCGCCCGCCACAGCGGCCGACCGGGCACGAGCCGGGACCGGGCGGCGCCCACGCCGGGGCCGAACGGCCCTCACGGCAGCGGCTCGCCGAGCTCGCCCTCGACCGCGTCGGCCATCGCGCGCAGCACGCCGAGCGTGCGCTCCGCCTCCGCCTCGTCGACCTCGGTGATCGCGAACCCGACGTGCACGATCACGTACGTGCCGACGGCGGCGTCCGGCGTGTAGCTCAGGCACACCTCACGCCGTACGCCACCGAAGTCGACCGTCGCCATGCGCAGCCCCGCGTCGTCGCGGATGTCCAGCACGCGGCCGGGAATCCCCAGGCACACGGCGGTTCACCTCCCCTTGCGTTCGGCGGCCAGACGCGCGGCGGCGACCGCCGCCTGGCCGTAGCTGATGCCCCCGTCGCCGACCGGCACCTCACGGCTGACAAGAACCCGCAGCCCCTGTGCACGCAGCCGTTGGCGCACCTGAGTGAGCAGCGGGACGTTCACGAAGCAGCCGCCGCCCAGGCACACCGTGCGCGGGGCACCCTCCTCGACGGCCCGGGCCACCAGCTCGGCGGTGACGGCGGCCAGGGTGGTGTGGAAGGCCGCGGCCAGCCGCGCCACCGCCTCGCCGCTCGCCTGCCGCTCCAGCAGATCGGCGAGGGTCGCCGCGGAGTCGTACACCCACAAGTCCCCGACCCGCACGACCCGGTGGCGCAGCGGCACCGCGCGGCCCCGGCCCGCACGGCCCGCCGCGGCCTCCAGGGCGACGGCGGCCTCGCCTTCGTAGCTGACGGTGTCGACGAGCCCGAGCAGACTCGCCACGGTGTCGAAGAGGCGCCCCGCGCTGGAGGCACGCGGACAGTTCAGCCCGCGCCGGACCATGGCACGCACGAGGTCCGCCTGCCGGGTGTCGACCCGGCCGAGGAACGCCCGGCCCGCCGCGGTGAGCGAGGCCGAGCCGAGCGCCTCCGCACCGAAGAGCTGCCCGAGCGCCATCCGGTACGGATGCCGCACCGCCGCCTCACCACCGGGCAGCGGCGCCGTGGCGAACCGCCCCACGCGCCGGTAGCCCGTCAGGTCCGCGACGAGGATCTCCCCGCCCCACAACGTCCCGTCGTCCCCGAGGCCGAGCCCGTCGTAGGCCACCCCGAGGAACGGCCCCCGCACCCCGTGCTCCGCGGCACATGCGGCCAGATGCGCGTGATGGTGCTGCACGGGCATGTGCCGCACAGGCTGAGCCAGCGCCCACTGGGTGGACAGGTAGCCGGGGTGCGGATCGTGGGCGATGACGCGGGGGGTGATGCCGGTGAGACGGGACAGGTCCGCGTACGTCCCTTCGAACGCTTCGTACGTGGCCACGTCCGCCAAGTCGCCGGTGTGCGGCCCGAGCTGGGCCACGTCCGCGTCGGCGAGTGCCAGGGTGTGCTTGAGCTGTGCGCCCGCGCCCGCGAGCGGGATCGGTGCGGGCGGCGCCAGGGGCAGTGGCGCAGGAGCCAGGCCGCGCGCTCGGCGCACGGTGAGCGGGACCCGCCCGGCGGCGAGGACCACGGAGTCGTCGTAGCGGGCGCGGATGGGCCGGTCATGGGTGAGGAACCCGTCGGCGACAGCGGCCAGCGCGCGCCGGGCGGCGGTGTCGTCGATGGCGATGGGCTCGTCGCAGAGGTTGCCGCTGGTGACGACGAGCGGCCGGTCGAGGTCGCGCAGCAGGAGGTGGTGCAGGCCGGTGGTGGGCAGGAACAGGCCGAGGCGGCCGGTGGTGGGCGGCGCTTGGGGAGCGCCGGGCTCCGCGTGCCCCGGGCCGGCGGGGTGGACGCCGGGTGCGACGTGAAGGGTGGCCCCGGTGTACGTGCGCAGCAGGGTCACGGGACGCGCGGGAGACGTGAGGAGTGCCAGCTCCGTGCCGCTGAGCCGGGCGAGCCCGCGCACCGCCGCCACGTCCCGCACCATCACGGCGAACGGCTTCACCGGCCGCCGCTTGCGCCGCCGCAGCTCCGCCACCGCCGCCGGATCGGTCGCGTCGCACACCAGCTGGTACCCGCCGAGCCCCTTGACCGCCACGATCCCGCCCGCGGCGACGGCGGCGACCGCCGCCTTCAGCGCCCGCTCCCCGCGCAGCTCGCCCCAGGCGAGCGTCGGCCCGCACGCCGGGCAGGCCACGGGCTCCGCGTGGAAGCGCCGGTCACCGGGGTCGGCGTACTCAGCGGCGCAGTCCGCGCACAGCGGGAACCGGCGCATGGTGGTGCGGATCCGGTCGTAGGGCAGGGCCTCGACGATGGTGGCCCGCGGCCCGCAGTCGGTGCAGTTGATGAACGGATACCGGTAGCGGCGGTCGGCCGGCGCGAACAGCTCGCGCAGGCAAGCCGCGCAGATCGCCGCGTCGGGCGGGATCTCGCGGGAGGCGGCGGTGCGGGGGCCGGGGCCACTGCGACGGACGTGGAAGGCGGTGACGTGCCCGGTCGCGCGGACGTCGGACGCGGTCGCAGGGACCCCCTCCGAGGCCGCAGGGGCCCCCTCCGTCCACACCACCCTCCGCACCCGCGCGAGCACCGGCGCGTCCGCGCGCAGCCGCCGACCGAACTCCACGACCGCCTCACCCGGCCCCGCCACCTCGCCCTCCACATGCCCGGCCACGTTCGCCACCCAGCCCGTCAGGCCGAGCCCGGAGGCGAGCCGGTGCACGAACGGCCGGAAGCCCACGCCCTGCACGGTCCCGTGCACCACGAACCCGCGCACCACGTCGGCCACGCGCTCACCCCCGCGCGGCGGCGTCACGATGGCGCACGATCTCGTTCTCGACGGCCTCGACGAGCGGGCCGACCGCGTCCGCGACGGGGGCGGAAAGGCCGGTGCCCAGGGCGTTGTCGGCGCCCTCGACCGCGTACACGATCAGCCGACCGGGCAACCGGCCAAGGACGCGCGCGAGTTCGACCGCCTCACCGAGGCCGAGGCCGTGGGAGCTGGTCGTCGGGGGCCGCGCGAGCCGCGTGGAGTCCAGCTCGATGCGGTGGACCCGACCGGGAGTGGCCGGGTGCGCGTGCGCGGCGTCCACGAGCACCGCGAGGTCGGCGCCCTCCCACAGGGCGATGAGCCGACCGGGGTCGCCGTCACAGACGGCGAGCGTCGTCCCACGCGGCAGCGGCCTCGCCGCGGCACGGTCCCGCAACCGCGTGACGACCTCCAAGCCCACTCCGTCGTCGCGCCGGTACTCGTTCCCGACGCCGACGACGGCGATGCGTGTGCGCTCCTTCATGCCTCCCACGCTCGGCCCTGGCACCGCGCGCCGCGCAGGGGCCGGACGACCCTGGGCCGGGACCGACCGGCTCCCGCCGAAGCGCTCACGTGCGGGGGCGCAGCGTCGTGGTGTAGTTCTCTCCTTCGCACAGGGACTCATAGCGGATCGTGAGGGTGAGCCGACGATTGATGAGGTCCAGGAACTCGGCGTGGTTCTTCGGGTCGTAGTCGGTGACGCCCAACACGTACTGTTCGTAGCCGGTGGCGATGACCGCCCCCGGTCGGCGGTGCCCCCTGTCCCAGCCACCGATCACCGCGTCGTCCACGACGAGCGCGCTGTCGACGACGATCGGGGGACCGAGCAGCAGTTCCGCGATCGGGCCGCGCCCGCGGTGCCCGACGACCAGGGCGCTCGCGTTGCGTGCCTCACGCAGCAGCGCGACCTCGGTGTCGCCGAGGAGCACCTCGGCGGTGACCATCACTTCGGGGTCGCGCCGCCTGGCGCGCTCCGCGGCCGAGGCCACGACATGCTCGGCGAGCGCGCGTTCGGAGGGATGAGCCGCGTCCTTCACCTCCGCGCCGATCGGCTCGGGAAGGTCCACTGTCCACACCGCCTCTCGCCTGCAACGCACGCGGGCAACTGGAAGGTTCGGTCGTCCTGCCCGCTCGGACTGCCACGGTGCACCGCGCGAACCACCGGGGCCGTCCGGTCATTCCGCGGGACGTTCGGCCCGTGGCGCGGCCTGGGCCCGGGCACTGAGGTGGAAGTGCCGGATCGTCGGCGGCACAGGAACCGAACGGACGCGTCACGTCGAACGGACGACGCACGACGCACGACGTACGACGTACGACGAAGTGCGTGAAGGAGGCACGGAGATGAAGAACGAGGCCATCGTCCGCGCGGTACGGGAGTCCCCTTCGGCACCCGCGCCGCAGCACGTCGACGTCACCCATGTCGCCGGGCAGGCGTACGCGGTGTACATCCGTGACCACGAACTGACCGTCGACCAGCCCATCCTGGCCGGTGGGGACGACGACGGGCCCACCCCCGTCGAACTGTTCGTGTCCTCGCTGGCCACCTGCGTCGCGTACTACGCGGGCCGGTACTTGCAGCGTCACCATCTGCCGTGCGACAACCTGCGCGTGCGGGCGGAGTTCGAGATGGCCGAGGACCGGCCCACTCGGGTCGCGGCCGTCCGCATGCGCGTCCTGCTGCCCCTACGGCTCAGTGAGACCCGGCAGCGAGCGCTGCGCGCCGTGGTGCATCACTGCACGGTCCACAACTCGCTGCGCCAGCCCCCTGAAGTGACGGTCCAGCTGGACTGAGCGCTCCGTTTCGCGTGGCGCAAGGATCAACAGCACGGGGACGGAGCGTCATTCCGGTGTTGATCATTTGTTGACCGGTGGTCGGTCTACTGCCTGCGTTGATCCCATCGAGACCTCGGAGGATTCTCATGATCAAGCGTGTGGCAGTGGGTGTGGCGGCGGCCGCCCTGTGTGTGTTCGGCGGCAGCGCGGCGGTGGCTGACACGGGCGGGAACGCTACCGCCCGTCCGGCCGGTTCTTCCCCGGCAGCCTCGACCGGGCAGGGCTCCGCGACCGGTTCGGGCATCACTCCGGATGCGTGGGAGCTCCGCCTGGACAAGCACACCGTGACCACCTCGGGCTGGTTCGACAAACACCGCGAGGACGTTCTGTAGTCGAGTTCTGGTTCAGAGGGTTCGCCCCGTCGGCAGAGTGTTGCCGGCGGGGCGTGTGCGTTTTCCTGGCGGCACGCGGCACGCGGCACGCGGCACGCGGCACGCGTCGCACGGCGCACGGCGCACTGCGCGTAGCGCGGCCGATGCGGCATACGTCCGGACGGGCCGGCTTCCGTGCCGATGGTCCCGGTGTCGGGGCCGGGTGGCCTCTGCCCACCCGGCCGGGGCCACGCGACGCTTGCGGCACTGGGAGGTGAGGACGATGCTCCGGTCGATCGTGGTGGGCCTGGACGGCTCACGTGAGAGTGTCGCCGCCGCTGACTGGGCGGCCAGGGAAGCGCTGCGCCGCGGGCTCCCGCTGCGTCTGGTGCACGCCTGGGAGGGGATGCCGGGGGATGACGAACCGGTCAGCCTCCCGGAGCTCAAGGTGCCGCAGTACTGGGCGCGCCGCATCCTGCGCGGCACCGTGGACCGGCTCTGCGAGCAGTATCCGCAGCTGTACCTGAGCGCCGAACAGCTCAGGCGACCGCCCACGCCCGCACTCCTCGACGAGGCGGAGTCCGCGGAGCTGCTGGTCCTCGGCAGCCAGGGCTTCGGTGGTCTGGGCGGGCTCCTGGCCGGGTCGGTGGCGATGGCGGTGGTCGCCCACGCGCGGACACCGGTCGTGCTGGTGCGCGCGGGCTACGACGCCGTGGACGAGCACGTGCCCAACGGCGCCGGAGAGACCTCGACGGGCACGCCCTACCGGCCCGTCGTGCTCGCCGCCGACCTGGGGCACGCCTGCGACTCCCTGCTCGGCTTCGCCTTCGAGACCGCGAAGCGCCGCACGGCGCCGCTGCACGTCGTGCACGCCTGGCGACTGCCCAACACCCGCTCCGGCACGGACGAACAAGGCCACATGCCCACGCAGCGCGACGCCCAGTGGGCGCTGGAGTGCGTCCTCGAACCGTGGCAGGACAAGTATCCCGACGTCGCCGTCCACGCCGACGCGGAGCACGGCCGTCCGGTGCACGTGGTGATGCGGGCGGCGGAGCACGCGGGCCTGCTGGTCCTGGGGCGCGAGCCCCGCCGGGGCGCGGTGGGCAGCCGCATCGGACACGTCACGCACACGGCCATCCGCCAAGTGAGGTGCCCGGTCGCCGTGATCGCCCACGGCTGAGGCACCACGACCGGTCCGTGCGCCGCGGCTTCTCCCATCGGCGCCGCCGCCTTCTCCCATCGGCGAGCCGCGCGCCGCCTGCTCCCGCCGGGTCGTCCGGCACCCAACTCAGGAGTCACAGGAGTCCCGTATGACCGTACGCGTAGGCATCAACGGATTCGGCCGCATCGGCCGCACCTATCTGCGGTGCGCCCTGGAGCGCGGCGCGGACATCGAGGTCGTCGCCGTCAACGACATCGCCCCCGCCGGGACGCTGGCGCACCTGCTGGCGTACGACTCGACGTACGGACGCCTCCGCGGGGACGTCACGCACGACGACACGTCGATCACCGTCGACGGGCACCGCGTCGCCGTCACCGCGGAACGCGACCCCTCCGCCCTGGACTGGCGCGGGCAGGGCGTGGACGTGGTCGTCGAGTCCACCGGCCGCTTCCGCGAGCGGGACGCCGCCGCCCTCCACCTGAAGGCGGGGGCCCGCAAGGTCCTGCTCTCCGCCCCCGGCAAGGGAGCCGACGCCACGGTCGTCATGGGCGTCAACGAGAGCACGTACGACGCCGATCGGCACCAGATCGTGTCCGCCGCCTCCTGCACCACCAACTGCGTCGTCCCGATGGTCCGGGTCCTGCACGAGCGGTTCGGCGTCGCGCGCGGCCTGATGACGACCGTGCACGGCTACACCAACGACCAGGCCCTGCTGGACGGCCCGCACAAGGACCTGCGCCGGGCCCGCTCCGCGGCGCTCAGCATCATCCCCACCAGTACGGGCGCCGCACGTGCCGTCGGCCAGATCGTGCCCGAGCTCGACGGCGCCCTGAACGGCCTGGCCCTGCGCGTGCCCGTCGAGGACGGATCGCTCACCGACCTGACGGTCGTGCTGCGGCGCGAGGCGACCGCCCAGGAGGTCAACGCGGCGTTCGACGAGGCGGCCGCTGGCGCGCTCCGCGGTGTCCTGCGAGTGGCCACCGCGCCGATCGTCTCCCGCGACGTCATCGGCGACCCGGCTTCCTGCGTGTTCGACCCCGACCTCACCCAGGCGCACGGCGACCTCGTGAAGGTCTCCGGCTGGTACGACAACGAGTGGGGCTACGGCAACCGGCTGCTCGACCTCACGGCGTACGTCGCGGCGCGGCTGTGACCGTGGCGGGACCGTCGGCGCGGGTGCGGGCGGGGACGACGGCCAGCGGCGCGGCACCGCTGTGCGCGAGCGCCTCCGTCAACCGCCCGAGCCCGCTCGCCTCGCGGCCGACGACCAGCAGTTCCGTCGACCACGACGCCCGTGGCAGCACCGCCGAGGGCGCCTTGAGCACGACGTCCCGCAACACGCGCACGTACGGATACTTCTCCTGCCAGGGCCGCAGCGCCTCGCACAGCAGCCGCTCCGCGTCTTCCTCCCGTCCCTCGCGCGGCACCGCTCCCGCCGCAGCCGCCTCGGACGGTGGCCCACAGGCGTACACCGCATGCAGCCGCACGCCCCGGCACCGCGCCGCGTCGAAGGCGAAGCCGACGGCGGCGTCCGCCGGCCGGCACGCGTCGACCGCGAGGGTGAGGGCGTCGGGCCGCGGTCCGGTGCCCGTGCAGCAGGGGCCGCTCGGAGCGAGCACCACGGGCCATGGTGAGCGTGCGGCGACGCCCTGCGCGGTGGAGCCGAGAGCGAGTCCCGCATGGCCCCCCGCGCCGCGGGTGCCGAGCACGATGACGTGGGCACCCGCGGCAGCGTGAGGCTGAGGCCCGCCGCGGCCTCGGAGGAGGGGCCGGAGGTCACTCACGGGAGGCATACAGGCCCCTGCTGAGAGCCTGGCGGCGGCACGGTGGGCGGCGGAGGAGGCCGAGGGCCCGGCCACCGCGGCCCTGGCATGGTCCGCCTGCGTCGCGGAGCTGACGGTGGTCGGCTCGCGTGGCCTGGGCAGGCGTGCCGGGCTGCTGGTCGGCTCGGTCGCCCTGGGCATCGACGAGACCGAACCGTCCGACGAGGCCATCGAGTTCGCCTTCACGACCGCCCGCTTGCGCGGCGCCCGGCTGTGGGTCGTCCACGCGTGGAGCGGGCCCTGAGCCTCGGCCCGGGGGACTAGCCTCGCCGGGCTCGGGTGGTGTGATCGGCAGGGCGTTCACGTCGGACCGCGGTCAGGAAGGCTGCCGACCGGATGCGTGCGATGGCTCGGCGCAGTGGCCCCCTGAGGTGCGGGCAGCCTGGGCCGCGATGGGGGAGTGCGACGCCGGTCCGCCCGGTCATCGCGGTGAAGAAGCCGCGTCCCGGCCGGGACTGGAGCGTCGTGGTCCAGCGGTATCCGGGCCCCCACGCGAGGGCGTAGCGCAGGACATGACTGCCGAGCCCCTGCCGCTGCTGGTCCTCGCTGATCCAGATGTGGAGGATCCGGCCGGTGCGGCAGGGATGGCAGACGCGGAACCGGAGTTGCCCGATGCGGCAGTCGTCGTCCGTGTCGTGCGCGGTGACTTCGTAGGCGCCGTGTGAGGACGTGGGCGGGATGAGGGTGAGGCGCACGGACCGCCCTCCCGGGTGCGATGACGGGTGGTGGGGCTATGGCATCGTGGCACGGTCCGTGGGCCTACGGGTGAGTTCGGGGACAGTGTCGCCTTTTGGGGCGCTGGTTGGGGGCTCGGGAGACGGCTGTCCCCGAGCACGTCGTGATGCCGTTCCCGCCCGCGCCGTGGGTGGGTAGTCTCCTGGACTGGCGGAGCGCACCACCGGTCGTCGCGACCGGTCTTGGGCGCACGGGGCCCGTGCCACGGCCTTCAGGTGTGACGGCCTGCCGTGGCGAACGGGCGGATGTGTCTGGTGAGGTGTTCCGCGTTGGTACGGCCGGGACTTGGCGCTCCCGGCCGTACGCTCGCGTCCGGGGTGCTATTCGATCTCGCGCATCATCTTCTCCATCGAGCCGACCGAGCGGCGGGTCTGCGCCAGCTCGTCGCGGGTCTGCTGCAGCTCCTCCAGCGAGCGGCGGTGCAGCTCGACGTTGTCCTCGAGGAGTTGGGCGTACTGCGTGGCGAGCTTGCGGTACTCCTGCTCCCGGGCCGCGAGCATCCGGGCCCGCCAAGTGGCGGCGAGCTGCCAGACGATCACGATCAGGAGGGCGAAGAACCCCGCCGCGCCGATGCCTCCGGCCACCGCGCCGACGGCGTCCCCGTCGGCGAGCGTCATCCCTTGTCCGTTCACTTCGCTTCCTCTTCCACGGGGCGCCCGGATGTCTGCCGCGCTGTGCTCCGTACGTCCTGCTCGTCGTCGTGGTCCTGCCCGTCCCCGCTGTCGGGGCGGGCGCGCTTCACGGTGAGCGAGTCGACGGCCCTGGTGATGGCCGTGGGCGTCAACTCGTAGACGAAGGGCGCCACTTCGAAGTACCTCACCGTTCTGCCGTCCTCGGCCACCTCCAGCGATCCGATGAGGAGCCCGGCGGACTCGAGGCGCTGCAGGTGCATGTGCAGCAGAGGCCGCCCCATCCCGATCTCCCGGGCCAGCGCACTCACGTAGTTCCGACGGCGGGACAGCGCCGCGACGATCCGCATCCGGTGCGGATTGCCGAGCGCCGTCAGCACCTTCAGGAGCTGGTCCCCGGTCAGCCCGGGCCGCGGGACCTCAGCCATCGCGGCCCCTTTCCCTCGTACCTGTCAGGAAAGGCTGACAGCGTCACCGACGACGTGTCAAAGCTTTCTGACACATCTCAGGGACGGATGGGGGACATCTCAGGGTCGGCTCGGGGGACCGCCGCTGTAAGGCGCTTCGGACGCGTCCGCCGCGCAGGCGGCCCCCAGGTGGCATCCCCGGCTGGACGGGCGGACGATGGAATGAAGGGGTCGGTTGACGATGGCCTCGGGCGTGGATGCCGCGGCGGCGGCAGCTGATCCGAGAGTGTGGCACGCCCAGAAGGGAGGACATCGTCATGATGGAGGTCAAGGCGGTCGAGAAGCCGGACGAGCGGCGTGACTTCCCCCGCGGTCACCTCGAAGCCGTCCATCTGACCGGGCTGGACTTCGCCGTGGGCACCTTCGAGCCCGGCTGGCGCTGGTCCGAGTCCGTGGCTCCGATCGCGGGCACCAAGAGCTGCCAGATCCACCACAACGGCTATGTCGTCCAGGGACGGATGCACATCCGCATGGACGACGACGGAGGCGAGGGCGAAGTCGGACCCGGCGATGTCTTCGTCTGCCCGCCAGGACACGATGCCTGGGTCGTGGGTGACGAACCGGTGGTGGTGTACGACTTCGCCGGAGGCATGGCGCAGGAGTACGCGAAGGCGGAGTAGCGGCAGGGAGTAGGGAGTAGAGCGAGGGGGGCGCCGGGTGCGCGCGGCACGGTTCAGCCGGAGGCGGTTGAGCGGTCGAGGAAGTGCCGCAGGCCGGCCCGTACGCCGTCCGTGGGCACCGTGGTGGCGAAGCAGGCCGCCACGGCGGTCGGTGCGTGCCGGATGATCCGTGCGGCCAGGTCCTGTGCGGTGGTAAGGAGTTGGTCAGCGGGAACAACGGAGTTGACGAGGCCGAGGTCGGCGGCTCGGGTGGCCGGGATCGGGTCGCCGGGGGCTGGTGGTGGGAGAGCCGGGCCAGGGCACGTTCGTCCGGGTGCGGTCCGGCTACGACGGCCTTGAGCCGTCGCGTGCCCTGCCGGTGCCGCGCGTGGCGGACCTGTCGTTCAACCAGCCGCTGGCTCCGGGGCAGGCCGGCCAACCGCGGCTGGCCCTGCGGGCGCTGGCGGCCACGGGTGACGTCGAGGCGCTGCTGCGCCAGCACCCGCCCGGCGGACAGAGCAGGCCGCCCTACTCCTGGATGACCAGCCCGCGCTCGCGCAGCTGCGGCAGGCAGGTCTCCAGGCAGGCTTCCACCGACACGGCATCCGTCCGGACCAGGAGATCCTCGTAGAACGGGTTGCCGCTCGCGACGAACGTCCATGGCTTCCTGCCCTCGCGCATCCGCTCGGCATCGGCCTTGAACAGCACCGTGACCCCCTGTTCGGCCAGCGATTCCATGACCCGCACCACATCCACCGAGACGCCCCCTTGCCCTGCTCATCGAACAATCGGCAAAGCTACACCGGCATCGCCGTCGCCCACTTGACGGCTTGGGGCCGTGCGGCGTCTGCTACGTCGCGGGCCTGTCGAAGAACGTGGCACCCGGACTGCGGTTCGGCTTCGCCGTACTGCCCGCCCACCAGGTGGAGAGCGTCACCAGGAGTCTTCGCGCGGCGGCCTGGGGCGCCCCGGCCCTGGTCACCGCGCTCGCCACCGGCTGGCTCCGCGACGGCACGGTGACACGCCTGGAGAAGGAGCGCCGCAACGACGCCGCCGCCCGACAGGACATCGCCCGCGCCGCCCTCGCCGGCCTGGACGTCACGGCGCACTCGGCCTCGTACACGGTGTGGCTCGGCCTGGAGGCGCACCAGCACCCGGACCACGTGGCGGCCCTGCTCGGGCGGGAAGAGGCGATCCCGCCGTGACCTCTACGCGAACGTGACCAGGGCGATCGCCGTCACCGCCAAGGCGGCGTACACTGCGGCCGCGACCCGCAGTCCGAAGCGCAGCAGGACGTGTTCGGAGACGCCCGCGCTCTTCGCCCGGTCACCGGCCACCGCCAGGATCAGCATGATCATCGGCAGTGAGGTGAAGACGGTGTGGCCCGCCGCGCTGTTCTGCAGGGCCGCGAACCAGGTGTCGAGGCCCTCACCGCTCGGGGCGAGGCGCCCCTGGAGCGGCATCATCAGCGCGTTGCCGCCGACGTTCGAGCCGGTGATGAAGCCGCTGAGCATGCCGAGCGCGGGCGCGGCGAGCGCGGTGACCAGCGGCGGCGCCCCGGCGACCGCCTCGCCCAGCTCGCCGATCATGCCGCTGTCCGCCATCAGGCGGCCCAGGGCGACGAACCCGGTCAGCGCGAGCAGCGGGCGACCGACCCGGGTCAGCGCGGCCCGCGCGTCCCCGCCGTGCGGCCGGCCCCGGTCGAGGAGCAGGGCCGCGGCCAGCAGGGGCAGGCCCGGCGACGAAAGCAGCGCGAAACTGGCGTTGCCCGCGTGCAGTTCGAGGGACGGCACGCCTGCGGCCTTGGCGGCGCGGAGCAGGGCGATGCCCGCGAGGACGAGGCCGTACGCGGACAGGACGGCACGCGGCGGCAGCAGCCGCCCGGCGGATTCGGCGCCGGAGCCGACGCCTGACCGAGGCAGACCGGCCGACCAGCGCTCCTGAGCCCGGGACCGGCGCACGGCCTCCTGAGCCCGGGACCGACGCGCGGCGCACAGCACGAGCCCGACCGTCGTCGTGAGCAGCCCGGCCAGGACACCCGCGGGCTGGACCACGCCCGCACGGTTGAGCCCGAGCAGGCCGAGTGAGAGCGCCCCGCCCGCCGCCGCGGCCACGGCGGCAGTGCGCAACCGGTGCTCAGGGCGGGCCAGGAGCGCCGCCCAGACGGTCACCAGGGGGAAGACCAGGCTGCTGGTGACCGCGGTGGCCGTGCCCAGGGTGGCCGTCTGCGTGTCGGTGAGCGCGGCGCCGATGACGGTGGCGAGGCCGAGGGTGCCCCACGGCATGATGTTCATGCCGAGCATGGCCTGCCGCAGCGCCGTCGCCGGTGGCGCGAGAGCCAGCAGTACGGGCACGGTGACCAGCAGGGATACGCCGAAACCGGTGAGCGCCTCCACGGTGGGGGCGATGCCCGCGACCACCAGGGCGATCTTCGCGGGCCCCGGCAGCGGCAGCGCCCGCACCCACTCCTGCAGCGACCGGTGCACCTCCCGGCGGGTGAGGACCTGGCTCAGATAGACGCCGGGCAGCATCACCGCGGCGGCGTTCAGCACCAGGAGACCGGCCCCACCGGCTCCCGAGGCCAGCACATCGCCCGGCAGCGTGAAGTCCGGGAGCCACCAGATCAGCACCGCGGCCAGCGCGACACCGGCCACCGCCGACCAGTGCGCCGGCCGACGCAGCCCCGTGATCATGCCGAGCACCATGACGAGCGGAGACACCGCTATCGCCCACACCATCGTTCCAGCCGCCTTTCATCGTTCGCCGTACGGCTGGGCACAGCCTCGCGGCGGGGGCGGACGGCGGTCTTGAACGAAAGTCGCGGCCGGGGGACTCCGTTCGGCGGGCCAGTCGGCTGGGGGGGGCTGGTCAGGGGCGGACTGCGCCCGGCGTGACGCCGAAGTACCGCTTGAACACGCGCGTCAGATGCGCCTGGTCGGAGAACCCCGTGGCGGCCGCCACCTCGGCCGGCCGCTGTCCGGCCAGGAGCAGGCGGCGGGCGCGGTTGGCGCGCAGCCGCAGCAGATAGGCGTGCGGCGGCAGCCCGTACGCCTGCCGGAACGCGGCGATGAGCGAGGCCCGCGGCATGCTCGCGGCGGCGCTGAGCTCGGCGACGGTGACGGGCTCCGTCCACCGGTCGTGCAGCACCTGCCGGGCCAGGTCCGGGCCACGGCGTACGTCCGTCGCGGCCCCGTCGGAGGACACCGGGCCGGTGCGTGCGTGCCGGCGAAGGACCGCGCCGAGGCCGTCGAGCAGCAGGGACTCGGCGGTGAGCGGGTCGTCGGCGCGCTCCTGCGCACGGTGTACGCGGCGGAGCCCGGCGAACAACTCGGCGTCCCGCACGGCCGTGTCCGGGAACCAGACGTCCCGCGCCCCCAGGTGCGCGCGGGCCAGCTCGTCGACCATCGCGACGTCGAAGTAGAACATCCGGTACCGCCAGCCGGACTCCTCGGCGGCGAAACCGGTATGCACCTGGCCGGGGTTGAGGACGACCAGCTGCCCGGCCGGGATCACCACCGTGCCGCCGGGCAGGTGCAGCCCCTCCGCGCCCTGCTCGATGACACCGACGGAGAGCTGCTCGTGGCTGTGCCGGTCGAAGGAGAAGCGCTCGAAACGGGCGGCGAGGAGCTCCACTTGCGCACTGCCGCTCGCGGTCCACAGCCGCGCGTGCTCACCCTCCTCCGTCACGGGCGCATGCTCGCATACGCGCAGGTCACCGGCATAGGACCCGGCTCACAGGGTCGGTGGCGGGGCCGTCCGCCCCGGCCGCGCAGGAACGGACCTCACGCCGGGTCGCCCCTCACGCAGGCACGGTCCTCACGTCGGGGCGACCTTCACGCACGAACGGCCCTCACGTCGGGTCGGAGGGGAGCGGCACTGCCCACTCCAGGACGGTCCCGGTGGGCTCGTTGGCCGTCAGGGCGAAGGTGCCGCCGAGGCCGTCGGCGCGGCTGCCGATGTTCGCCAGACCGCTGCGGCGCCCGACGGTGGGGTCGATGCCGCGGCCGTTGTCGGCGACCCGTAGCCGCAGGGTGGTGCCGGTGGCCTCCGCCGTGACCTCCACGGCGGAGGCCCGGGCGTGCCGTGCGACATTGGCCAGGGCTTCGCGCAGCACGGCGAGCAGCTGTTCGCGGTGACCTTCCGGTACGTCGGTGTCAAGGAGCCCGCTCATGCGCAGGGCCGGGGCGAAACCGAGGGTCTCGGCCGCCTTGCCCGCCTCGGTCACGAGCCGGGCGCGCAGCCCGGCGGTGTCGGAGCGGTTGCGCTCGTGCAGGGCGTAGATGGTGGAACGGACGACCTTGATGGTGTCGTCCAGGTCGTCCACGACCCGCCGGACCCGCTCGGCGACGTCGGGCCGGTCGTCGAGGCGGTTGAGGACCGACTGCAGGCTCAGCCCGCTGGCGAACAGGCGCTGGATGGCCAGGTCGTGCAGGTCGCGGGCGATGCGGTCGCGGTCGTTGAGGACGAGCAGCTGCTCGGCGTCGCGGCGGTGCTCGGCGATCTCCAGGGCGAGCGCGGCGTGATCGGCGAATCCGGCGATCATCTCGACGGTGGCGTCGGGGAAGGCGATGCCGCCCTGACGGTTCGCGACCTGCAGGACACCGCGGACGCGCTCGGAGGTCCCCAGCGGGATCAGGAACGCGGGCCCGAGGTCCACCCCGGCGAAGCTCCAGGACTCGGCGCGCGCGTCCGCGCTCAAAGACGCGCTGACGATCCGCTCGCCGGAGCCGAGCACCTTCGCGGCCAGGCTGCTGCCGTCCGGCAGGGCCAGGCCCCGCACCCGGTCGGCGTCGGATCCGTCGGCGGCCTCGACGACCAGGTTTCCGGTGCCGTCCACGGGCACCGCCAGGGTCACCAGGTCCGCGTCGGCCAGCTCACGGACCGTGGCGGTGAAGGAGTCCAGGACGTCGGCGGGGTCCGCGCCCGACAGGAGGGTGCGGGTCAGCTCGCTGCTCGCCGCCAGCCAGCGCTCCCGGCGCCGGGCGTCGTCGTAGAGGCGGGCGTTGTCGATCGCCATGCCTGCGGCCGTGCCGAGGGTGCGCAGGACGGCTTCGTCCTCGGCGTCGAAGTCGGCCCCGCCGTGCTTCTCCGTCAGGTACAGGTTGCCGAAGATCCGGTCGCGGACCTGTACCGGAGTGCCGAGGAACGTGGTCATCGGGGGATGCCCGGGCGGAAAGCCGACGGAGTCCGGGTGGTCGCTGAGGACGGTGAGCCGCAGCGGACGGGGCTCCCGGATGAGCAGGCCGAGGATGCCCCCGCCCTGCGGATAGTGGCCGATGCGGCTGATGGTCTCCTCGTCCACACCCACGGTGATGAACTGCTTGATGGTGCCCTCGTCGCCGAGCACGCCGAGCGCCCCGTACCGGCAGTCGACCAGCTGGACGGCGGACTCGACGATCTGACGCAGCACGACGTCGAGATCCAGGTCGCCGCCGATGGCCAGGACGGCGTCCAGGAGCGTGTGCACCCGGTTCTGGGTGTTGCGCACCCTCTGTACGTGGACCTGCAGCTCGTCGAGGAGGACGTCCAGGCGCAGCTTCGGGGCCGCCGGACCGGAACCCCTCGAACCCTGCGGATCCCGTGCGCTGTGGTCCATCCCCATCCCTCCACCGACTGGCCGATCGGCCCCATCATGCCCGAACGGCTGTACGCGCAGTCGTGCGTTCTGCCTGGTGAGGATGTGGGCGGGCGCGTCACGGCGCGGATTCTGACCGACAATGGCCTTGAGGCGCCGCACCCCCGCCTGTACGAAAGCCCCCGCCCCGGGAGGCGCGCCAGGTGACGGGCGCCCGTGGCCTCAGGGAGGCGCATACCGGTGCTACCGCTCGACATCACGACCGTGACAGCGCTGGTCGCCGACGCGACCGCCGCTCCGTCCCTGCACAACGCCCAGCCCTGGAGATTCCGCTTCCGGGGCGACAGCCAGACCGTGGAGCTCCGCGCGGATCCCGAGCGCACCCTGCCCGGCACCGACCCGGACCAGAGGGAACTGCACCTCGGATGCGGCGCGGCCCTGTTCAACCTGCGCGTCGCCGCTGAGCACGCGGGCAGGCGGCCGGCGGTGCGACTGCTGCCGGAGCCCGCCGAACCACTCCTGCTCGCCACCGTTCGCCTCGCCGAACCGGCGGACAGTGCAGGACCCGGATCCCTGATGGAGCTGTACGGGGCGATCCGCCAACGGCACACCAGCCGCTGGCCGTTCACCGATACCGCCGTGCCTGAATCCGTGCGGAGGGCCCTCTGTGACGCGGCCCGTGCGGAGGATGCTGAGCTGCTCTTCCGGGCAGCCTGGCACTCGGAGTTGCTGCAGGAACTCGTCCACGACGCCGAGGGCCGTGACGCCGCGGACCCGGCCCGGCTGGCGGACCTGGAGCGCTGGACCCGTCTCGGAACCGAGGCGGACACGGCGACCGAGGGCATTCCGGAGTACGCGTTCGGTCCGCGTGCGAGGGACGGCAACGCGCCGGTGCGGGACTTCGCCGGCGGTGAGGAGTCGGCCGACCGGGGCGAGGTCACCTTCGAGCGGAACCCGCACCTGGCCCTGCTGGGGACCGAGTGGGACCGGCCGCTCGACTGGCTGTGCGCCGGTCAGGCGATGCAACGCGTCCTGCTCCTGGCCACCCTGCACGGCCTGGCCACCTCCCTGACCTCGCACGCCCTGGAGTGGCCGGACCTCCGCGGACTCGCCCGCGACCCGATGTCGTCCATGGCCAGGGTCCAGATGGTGCTGCGCCTCGGCTACGGCCCACAGGGCCCGAGCACCCCGCGGCGTCCGGTGGGTGATGTCCTGGACGTCGTGTAGCCGCCTGCCGGCGCGTGGAACTGGAACAGCAGCGGGGCCGCGGTGATCGCGTCGGGGCGCGGTCGGAGGTGAACAGTCCGCCGTACCAGACGGAGACTGTGGAACGGCAGTCGTAGCCCGCACCGAAGACATGGTGCGCGTGCCCAGCGACCATCGCGAAGGCATTCGGCGACACGGGCCCGGACCTGTTTGTGGGACTTGTTGTGGGCCTGCTTCCAGGCGGACAGCTCCTCGCCTTTGCGGCGTCGGTGCGGTCGTTGCGGTTGCCCGGTACCGGGCGGCCGACCAGGACCACCCGGCGCGTGTCGGCATCAATGACGACCTGGTGATTGGTCGAGTACCGATAGTTCTTGGATTGCTCGGCGACCGAGTGGTCACGGGTGGGTACCAGGGTGCCGTCCACGATGAGCACAGCATCCTTGTGAAATCGCCTACGGGGCCGAAGCGCGAGGAGGGGGCCGAGGTGGTCGATGACGCGGTCAATCGCAGACTTTGAGGCTCCGAAGAGCGGGGCGAGCTGGCGCATCGTCAAGTTGGTGCGCCAGTACGCTCAGCCCGGTGAATGGAGGAACGGAGATCCCATGGCACGTGAACTGGCCACCGTCTGCCTGCCGCCCGATGCTCACCAGAACCTGCGCGCCGCGATCGAGGAGGCCCTTGCCCCCTTCGACATGAACGGCGACCATGAGCCCTATCAAGGCTAGTGGGACCAGTGGTGGCTTGGCCGACCGGGCGAGGAGTTCGACGTACTCCCCGGCCATGAAGGCGACCCCCGCCTCGTCCGAGCGTCGCTGGACGCCCATGGGGACTCCCGCAGTTGGACACTTGGCCAATGTGACGGCGGCCCACGCAGCCTGCTCGACTTCAAGGGCATGCGCGCCCGCGCCGCGCACCTTGCCGCAACTCTCGATTCCGGTCGCGCCAGCCTGACTCCGTACCGGCAAAGGCAGCCAGAGTGGGCAATCCCCACGGAACACCTGCTCACCCTGGATGGGCTGTGGATCTACGTCACCGCCACTCCCCAGCCCGGGAGCCGTTGCTTCGACCTCGACCGCGCCAACGAATACCTGGACGACCTTGCGCCAGATGTCGTGATAGTCCGCCTGCGCATTCACTGCTGACGGACAGCCATGGCAAACGTCATAGGTGCGGAGGGGGAATCTGCTGGGCGTCGGCGGCAGCGGTGGCAGTGCCCGAGGCCGTTTCCGAGTGGGCCATGAGGTGGCCGATGGGCTGGTGGAGGCGTCCTTGCCGGATCGGAACGCAGTCGGGCGGGAAGTCCTGGACCAGGTCGGCACCCAGTGCGGTGAGGCCGTCGAGGAAGCGGGGGAGGTGGCGCATGGCGCCGGTGGGCAGGTCGTGCAGGACGACCAGGCTCCAGTCCCGGGTGGTGACGTCGGCCAGGCAGCGGTCGACCCAGGTGTCGGGCTCCTCCCAGTCGTGGGGGACGCAGTTCCACAGCACGCAGGTGTAGGCGTGCTGTTGGAGGTAGGCGAGGCTGGTGTGGCTGAGGAGTCTGCGGTCCAGGACGCCGCCGCGGCCGTAGGGGCGGAACAGCCGGTTCGGTGAGGCGAGTTCGCCGATGAGGTGCTGCGCCTGCCCGATCTCCCGCTCGGCCAGGTGGGGGTCGTCACTGTCGCCGAGCTGGGTGGAGTGGGTGAGGGTGTGGTTGCCGATCCAGTGGCCTTCCGCCGCGGCGCGTTCGGCGGCGGCGCGGTTGGCCGGATCCGTCAGGTTCTCGGCCACGAGGAAGAACGTGGCTTTGGCCTGGTGGTGGGCGAGGGTGTCCAGGACGTGGGAGGTGACGGCGGCGGTCGGGCCGTTGTCGAAGGTCAGAGTGACCTTCATGCCGTGTCCTGGGCGGGGGGTGTGCGGTGGGTGAGCCCGGCCAGGAACAGGTCGGCGACCGCATCCGCGTGCTCGATGACGGCCTGGGGGTCGAGCGGGTCGCCGGGGCCGATGCGGCGGGCCAGGCCGAGCAGGCTGAAGGGGGCGCTCGCGCCGTGCGCGAGGAGGAAATGCAGCGTGCGCACCGGCACCGGGGCGATGCGTCCTTCATCGATCAGCTGGCGCAGGGGCGCGGTGAGCGCGGTGAGCATCGGCTCGACGTGGTGCTCGTACAGGTAGTCCAGGCGAGGGGTGTCCGCGACTCCTTCGATGTTGACCAGCCGTAGCACCTCGGGGTGCTCGGCGTGCACGAGGACGAAGCGGCGGATGATGCGGCGGGTCTGCTCCAGCGGCCCCCCGGCGGTGTCCTTCAGCTCCGGCGCCAGCTGCGCGCCGATACGGGTGAAGGCCCAGTCGACAGTGGCGTACCAGAGCTTTTCCTTGGAGCCGAAGCGCTGGTGGAGCAGGTTGTGGCTGACGCCGAGCTCGCGGTTGAGCGCGGCGATCGAGGCCCCGTCGTAGCCCTTGTCGGCGAACATCCGCAGCGCGGCGCCATGGATCTGCTCCAGCGTGGCGGGGGCGAGCTGGGCGGCGGGGCGGCCGCGTCGGGCGGGGCGGGTCATCTCCGTGCTCATGGGTCCACCTTAGCAGGATGTTGACAGGCATCAATTTTTAATTGATAGTCGTCAACATCGGTAGCGGTGCACCGAGGCATCGAGCCCACCATCGGAGGTGGCCATGAGACGTGAGAACCATGTGATCGGTGAGACGTTCGCGTACCGGTTCGCTCACCCGCGGGCCGATCACGTGCTGCTGGTGCAGCACGGCATCGGCGGCCACGGCGGGATCTACGACACCTTCGCCGCCGCCTACGCCGGGCTCGGCGCCGAGGTGTGGTGCATGGACGCGCCCGGTCACGGCCAGTCCCGTACGACCCGTCCGGCGGGCCGCTTCACCCTCGAGGAGTGGGTGGCTGCGGCCGTCCAGGCCGGTGAGCACATCGCCGCCGCAACCGGTCTGCCGGTGTTCGTCAAGGGATCCTCACTGGGGGCGGCGGCCGCCTACTGCGCCCACGCCGCCAGCGACGCCTTCGCCGGGGCGGTGCTGATGGGATACATGATCCCGTCCGCGCCGCTGATTCCCGCCGACAACCCGTTCCGCGCCCCCGCCTTCGAGCGCATGGTCGAGCAGTTCGGGGATGCCCTGCGGTTCGACATCGGCCGCTTCTACGACTTCGACACCGACTACGGCTACACCGGCGCCGACCGGCAAAAGCGTCAGGACCCGCTCAACACCTGGTCCTACGACTTGGCCTCCGTGGGCTCGCTGATGCGCTACGACCCGGCCGTCCCGCTCGCGGTAAACACCAAACCCCTGCTGTTCACCGTCGGCGAGAAGGACCCGGTCTTCACCCCCGAGATCGCCCGCGCCACCGTCGCCGCTACGGCCGGACCGGTGGAGCTGTACGTCCACCCCGGCGGAGTCCACCAACTGATGCTCTTCCACACCGCCGCCTACGCCCGCGTGGTCAGCACGTGGTGCCGCACCACCCTCGCCACCCCGTCTGCCCTGTCCGCCCCGTCCGCCCCGTCCAAGGAGGGCACGGCATGACCGTCCACCCGCGCGGCGTCAACCATCTGGCCATCGCCACCCGCGACATCAAAACGCAGATCGACTTCTTCACCGACGTCCTGGGCTGCAAGCTCAAGGCCCTGTACTGGATGCACGGCGCCGAAGGCGCCTGGCACGCGTTCCTGGAGCTCAACCCGCACTCCTACATCGCCTTCGTCCAGCATCCCGACAACCCCGACACGCTCAGGTGGGGGCTGACCCACTCCGGCAGCCCCACCGGGCCGGTAGCCGCGGGCACCATGCAGCACGTCGCCTTCGACCTGGACAGCGTCGAGGACCTGTTGGCCCTGCGGGACCGGATCCGCAGCCGCGGCATCATGGTCGTCGGCCCCGTCGATCACGGCTTCTGCCAGTCCCTCTACTTCGGCGGCCCCGAAGGACTCGCCCTGGAACTGACCACTGGCGAAGCGATCGACGACCAGGCGTGGATCGACCCGGAAGTCGTCGCCCTGGCCGGCATCACACCGGCCGAACTCGCCCGCTACCGCGACCCGGCACCGTACCGGCGGCCTGACGTACCGGTTCCCCAGCCCGCCCTCGACCGTGGCAAGCCGCACCTGAATTTCTCCGACGAGATCTACCAGGTGCTCGCCACGGCCTCCGACGAACAGGTGCGCGCGATGCTCAGCGACACCACGCCTCCCGTCACCGCACACGACTGACCGCCTCATCCCGGCCCCCGGCCTCCCGTCGCCGTGGGCCACCGCGCCAGTAGAGAGTCCCCTCGATGAAACTTGCCAACCTGGACGGACGGGCCGTCGTCATCACCGAAGAAGGCGTGATCGACGTGGCAGCCGCCTCCGACGGCCGCTTCCCTTCGTCCCCCGACGCCTGCGTCGCGCAGGTCGCGCAGATCCGTGACTGGGTCGCCGCCGACCAGCCCGCCAAGGATCCGGCGGTGACCCTGGCCACCCTTCTGGCCGACGCCAGCCGCCTCGGCCCGCCGGTGACCGCTCCGTCGCAGATCTTCGCCGTCGGCCTCAACTACCGCGACCACAGCACCGAGACCGGTCTGGCCCTGCCCGATACGCCGCTCGTCTTCACCAAGTTCCCCTCCAGCCTGGCCGGTCCCGCAGCCGACATCCCGCTGCCCACCGCCACCTGCGACTGGGAAGTCGAACTCGTCGTCGTCATCGCCGACGGCGGCCGCGACATCCCCGCCCACCAGGCCCTCAGCCATGTCGCCGGATTCTGCGTCGGCCAGGACATCTCCGAGCGCACCGGCCAGATGGCGGGCTCACCCCCGCAGTTCAGCCTCGCCTAGAGCCATCCGGCCTTCACTCCCATCGGCCCCTGGATCACCACCCTCGACGAACTCCACGACCCTGTCGACCTCGCCCTGACCTGCACCCTCAACGGCGACACCGTCCAGCAGGGCCGCACCCGCGACCTCATCTTCGACATCCCGACCCTGATCAGCCACCTGTCCGTAGTGTGCGAACTGCGCCCCGCAGACCTGATCTTCACCGGCACCCCCTCCGGCGTCGGCCACGCCCAAACCCCCGCCCGCTACCTCACCCCCGGCAGCACACTGCACTCGGCCATCACCTCACTCGGCGAACTGCGCAACCGCTGCACCACCACCTCACGATCCAACGCCTAGGAACACCCCATGCACGCCACCACCATCACCCTGACCGTCCTGCTGGCCCTCCTGTTCGCCTTCACTGGAGCCAACAAGGCCCTGAACACCGCCACCGCCCGCAAGAACGCCACCCACCTGGGCATCAGCACACCACTGAGTCGACTCATCGGCATCGCCGAACTCGCCGCCGTCATCGGCCTGCTCGCCGGACTCGCCATCACGCCCCTCGCCACCGTGACCGCGGCCGCCATCTGCCTGCTCATGATCGGCGCCGCAGGCTCCCACCTCAAGGCCCGCGACTCCGCACAGGCCATCGCCCCCGCCGCCATCACCGCCCTCGCCGCCATCGCCCTGCTGGTACTCACCCTCACCTGACAATCGACGCCGTAGAGGTGAGGTGTTGGGCACGTCTACTCCTCGGGCGCTGTACGGCCATGCTGAATCGGCGCGAAGAGGATGCCCCACCCAAACCGGAAGATCATTAATCGAGGCAGGGGATGGAGAGCACGGCGGAAGCGTGAGCTCCACCGCAGGCCACATACGTCGCCGCGCGCCGCGCTCCAGCCACCGCACACGCCGTGCGTCGCAACAACCGGAACCCGACAGCCGTACACTTCCTCGCCCTGGAACAGAGGTGCGCCCTTCCCGCCCGAGGTGAACTCCGGGGCGCTGTGGGGAGTCGTTCACCTTGAGCGGGCTGCGTACGGTCTACGAAGTGATCTGGGGAGGATCTGGACCCGAGTAACTGCCGCCGCGAAGTGCTCAACACCGTTGGCTTCGTGCAGCCCACGGGGGAGCGCATGGCTGCTCAGCCCGCCTCTGCTGCGCGGCACCGGGCGCGCCGCACAGCCCGAGCTTTGCTCTGAGCGAGCTGAGTGGAAGGCGCCTGACGGGTTCCCGGGGGCACCGCGAGCGGGCCGGGCCCACTGGCGGCATGCGGTGGCGACGGTGGCAAGAAGTACCCACCACGACGACTGCGGGAGACCGAACTGTCTGCCTGTGGCGCAGTTCAGCGCGGAGAGAGCTGGTGACTTGCCCGTGGCTGCGTCATGAGTCATGGCGGACGGGCAGGTGCAGCGTCCGAGCCAAGCCCTGAATGCTCGCATCCACACGTTGCAGGTGCCGCAGGGCCCGTCGCGTCGCGTTGATGTCCTCGGCATGCACTCCGCCCTCGCTCACTCCGAGCTGGGTAGGCATCCCGGGACCGCGCACGAGCGTAGTGCCGTCCTCGCTTCGGACGGCTACCTGGCTGATGAGGGTCGCGAGGTTGCGGTCGATCCGGCAGACCTCGTTCACGAGGCGCGGATCGGCGCCGACGCGGAGGCCGGACGGCACCAGTTCGGCGGTGGCGGCCAGGCTACGGGTGTGGAAGGCCGCCGTCTCCAGCAGCCCCAGGACGCAGAGCGCGGTGCGCCGACGGGCCCGCAACGGGCTGAACGGGGTGATGAGCGGCTGCACTGACAGGCGCAGGCTGTCCAGGGCCGAATCCAGCGCGCGGGCCGGACCGAGCGGGTCCCCGCCCGGCTCGCCGCCCAACTGTGTCAGCGATTGGGAGAGTGCCGCGCGCAGCCGCTCGAGTACGTCGCGCAGCAACTGGTCCGTGCGTTCCCGGGTACGCACCGGCAGCACGAGCAGAGCGGCAGTCAGCCCGCACGCGATCCCCAGTGCGGTCTCCTCGATCCGCACGACCAGCAGGCCCGGGGTGAGGGCGTGGAGCAGTGTGTACAGCATGCCGATCATCGTGGTGACGAAGAAGGACATCAGGGTGTAGGACACCGCGATCGTGTAGTACATCCCGAATACGCTGAGGCCCGCCAAGGCGAAGGCCAGCCAGGGAGCGTCGCCCATCAGGGCGGCGAGGGCGAGCCCGGCGACGACCCCCGCCACCGTGCCGATCAGGCGCCGATATCCCCTGAGCAGGATCTCGCCGGTGGAGGTGGTGCTGATGAACACCACCCAGCACGTGAACACAGCCCAGTACCAGCGCTCCGGTGACAGCAGTTCGCCGCCGACGATGGCCAGCGCCGATCCGGTAGCGACCTGGAGCGCGGTCCTGGTGGTGGGGCGGAGGCGGGGGCGCTGTCGCGTCGGCATGGCGTCGTTCGCCAGGCCCGGGTTCTGTGCCTTGAGCCCTTCGGGCGACTGCGCTGCCTCGGGGATGTCCTGGACCGCGGGGGTTTGCCCGTCGACGGCCAGACGCAGGCCGAACAGGGCGCGGGCGAGGTCCCCGACAGAACGGAAGACGTCCTGCAGCGCGGGGGAGGCGTCGGGCAGACGCTCATCACTGCGATAGCTGAGCAGCCGGTCGTGCACCTCGGTGGGATCGGGGCCCGTCGGCCGCAGCGGGCCCGGACCGATC
Source organism: Streptomyces sp. NPDC059003 (assembly GCF_042740445.1). Lineage (NCBI taxonomy): Bacteria > Bacillati > Actinomycetota > Actinomycetes > Kitasatosporales > Streptomycetaceae > Streptomyces > Streptomyces sp. NPDC059003. The sequence goes on from NZ_JBHYJH010000003.1 coordinate 72,617, forward strand.
ACCGTACGCAGCGCGCGCAGTTCCGATATCAGCACGGGCAGCGTCGTCGCGTCGCGGGCATCGACGGCGGAGCCGGTGGGGCGGACCTTCGGCAGGTGCGGGGTCAGGGTGTCGACGTCGGTACCGGGCCACAGGACTCGCAGGACGAGGATGGCCAGCCGCTCCACGCCCGTCTCCGCTTCCGCCACACGACGCTGGATCGCGCCGGCGGTGCGCTCGTCGGGCGTGCCGGTGCCCAGCTGGTTCTGGATCATCATCGCGGCTGTGTGCAGGCGGGCCGTGTGCCGGCGCAGGTCGCCGACCGCCCGCTCGGCGCGCGGAGCCTCCCATCCGGCCTCGGCCACTTCGACCAGCGCGTCGAGCACCAGCACCAGACGCAGCCCAAAGGCCCGCCGCACTCGTGCCAGCGTCCGCCCCGGCGGCGAGCGCAGGACCGCGAACCGGATCAGCGCCGAACTGCCGAAGGCCACAAGGACGGCCAGGAACAGCCGCGGCAACTGCTCCACGCGCGTCTCGACGAACTGGGTCACGAAGAAGAGCTGGAAGGCGAAGATGCCCAGCGTGGCCGCGCGCGGGCCCCGCCACCGGATGTGGATGGCGGCGAAGATCAGCAGCACGAACACCACGTCCGCTGCGACCCGGTACGGTGCCAGCGCGCTGCCGACCGCCATGACCGCCAGGGCGACCGGCACCCCCATGGCGAGGGTCAGCGCCTGGTCACGCGGCTGCGGTTCGGTGACCGCAGCCGTGCTGACCATCGCCGTGAGGGCGCCCGTCACCAGGACCGGCACCGGGGCGTCCAGCGCCGCGATGACGCCGAGCGTCAGCAGTACCGCGCAGACCGTGCTGAGCGCGGACAGCATCCGGATCAGTCCGGGATCGGATGCCAGGAACCGATCGTAAGCGTCCGTCAACCGCGTTCGTGCCTGCTGCATGCCCCAGCTGCTCTCCTGGCCGGATCGGGTGGTGAAGGTGTTACGCCGTCAGCTCGTCGAGTGAGGCCAGGAAGTCGTCGACGCCGGTCACGCTGTGGGAGACCATGTTCAGGCCGCGCATCATCGCCTGGTAGGTGACCAGGCCGCCCGGGGCGGCTATTGCGTCGGTGAACGCCGTGACGTGGTAGCCGCGCTCCATGGCGGTGCGGGCCGTCGACTCCACGGCCATGATCCCGGAGACCCCGGCGATCGCGAGGTAGTCGACGTCGCGCTGCCGCAGCTGGAATTCGAGGTCCGTGTGGTGGAGCACGTCGAGGCCCTTGTGCGGCGCGAGGATCACGTCGCCCGGTTGGGGAGCCAGCTCCTCGTGGAACTCGGTGTTCCAGGTGCCGGCCTCGAACATGCGGCTGTCGAACATCTGCCGGTGGATCCCGGAGACGTGCCTCCACGTCGCGTAGTCCTCATCGGTGAAGGCAGTCGTCGAGTAGAAGACGGGAATGTCCTCGTGCCGCCGCACCCCGGCGATGAGCTTCTTCAGGCTGTCGATCGTGCCCAGTCGTTCGTATTCCGGCGCGTAGATGGGATAGGCCTTGCCGTCCTTCGAGAAGTTCTCGTTGACGAGGTCGACGAGCAGCAGTCCCACGCGACCGCGTTCGTACTCAGTTGCCATGGCTGTCCTCCAGGGTGGAAATCGTCAGCGGCGGAGCCACAGCTCCGCGCATCAATAGTTACAGTCAATGACTGTAACGTAAATGGTCCTTGAGTGCGAGCCGCACTGATGCTCAGCCTTGAGCGGGTGGCCGTGGGGGCTCCCTTGCCGGCTGTGATCCTGAGGCGGCGAGCGTGTCGCCACGGACTCCGATCGATGTCCGCTATCGGCCCCGCGCCGGGTTTCGGCGGCGCCGTCTCAGTGGGTGTGGTCCAGTGAGGGGGCGTCGGGGCGAGCCAGGAGCTGCTCCATGCGCCGGTGGCTGTCCTCGTCGACGGGGGTCCACACGGTGACGATGGTTTCCGCGACGGCGGGCAGCTCCATGCGCGTCAGGGACAGCGACAGCTCGCCGACCGCGGCGTGGTGGTAGGTCATGATCTGGGTCGGTGGTGCGGCGACGTCGTGGGTGGCCCACAGCCGCGTGAACTCCGGGCTGGCGGTGGCCAGTGCGCGGATCAGGTCGGTCCAGGCCGGGTCGTCGAGGTGGTGGCCGAAGTCGGCGCGGAACGAGGCCACCATGTGGGGCAGGCCGATGTCGCGGTTGACGAATTGGCGGCAGCACTCGGGGGTGGTGAACATTTCCCACAGGACGTTGCGGGAGCTCTCGGGTGCGGTGAGCCGTGGCCACAGCGCGGCGGCCGCCGCGTTCCAGCCCAGCAGGTCCCAGCGGGTGTTGATGGCCGCCGCGGGGAAGTCGGTGATGGCGTCGAGGATCGCCTGCAGGGTGGGGGTGATCGGGTCGGCGGTGGTGGCCATCGCGGGGATCGGTACCTCCGCCAGGCGGTAGAGGTGGGCGCGTTCGGCGGCGTCCAGGCGCAGGGTGGTGGCGATGGCGTCGAGGATCTGCGCGCCGACGTTGATGGGGCGTCCCTGTTCGAGCCAGGTGTACCAGGTGATGGAGACGCCGGCCAGGTGGGCGACTTCTTCGCGGCGCAGTCCTGGTGTCCGGCGGCGCAGTCCTGGTGCCATGCCGACCGCTGCGGGGGTGAGGCGGTCGCGGCGGCTGCGCAGGAACGCGGCAAGTTCGGTCCGGCGGGGGGAGGGGGCGGGATTCACTCAGCCATCATCAGCCACGCCCGGCACCGGCTGCCAGGTGCTGTCGGCACCAGCGTCGGCGCCGTCTGGCAACGGTGTCGCGGCGGCCACAGGGTGGCTCTGCGACACCTGATCCGACCGCAGCGCCAATGGGCCGCTGGCTGTGCGGACCCGCCGCCCGGCCGCCGACCCGGCGCGCGAGGTGTGGGTACACGCCGCCCATCCCGCGCTGCTGGGCCTGGCGTGATCACGTGCCAGATGCCCGCCACTGAGGACCCGGCCTTGGAGAGTGACATGAAATACCGTCTAGGACTGATCGATCACGGCTTCGTGCCACGCAAGCTCACTGTCAGCTATGTGGCTGTCTGTGCCGGTGCGGTCGATATCGCGGGGCTGCGTACCGCGTTCGGGTTGCTGTGCGGCAAGTATCCGATGCTGCGCGGCACGATAGAGCCGACCGACGGGCAGTGCTGGTTGCACATTCCCGACGACGGCACCAGCGCCGCGGCCACCGAGATCGTCGAAGGCGCGGTCTCCGACTGGCTCGAGCGCGGCCTCACGGTCCTGGACCCCGCGCGCTGCCTGGCGAAACTCACCATCGTGGCTGAGGGGGAGCAGACCGCGGTCGCCCTGCAGGTGTGCCACGCGATCAACGACGCCACGCTGGGATCGGCGCTGCTGGAGTACTTCTGGCACACGGTCGCCGCTGTGGCCGGGGACGCGGTGTTCCCCGATCCGGCCCCGGTCCACCCGCACAGCCTCGAACAGGCTTATCACGCCCGCGCCATGGCCCTGCCCGACGTCACTGTGACGGCCGCGGGTGGGGTGCACAGCATCCGCGCCGTCGACACCGGTGGCGACGCGGGTTTCGCTCCCGAGCGGGCGCAGCGGATCGCCCTGTCGCGGGGCGACACTGCCGCCCTGATCGCGCACGCGCGGGCATCCGGGACGACCCTGCACGCCCTGCTGGCCGCGGCGATCATCCGCGCCGAACGCGCGACGGTCACCGAAGCGGCCGGCGCCGCGGCCGAACTGCCGATGATCATGTTCCATCTCGTGGATCTGCGTACCCGCCTGCGCCCTGCGGCGCGCCCCGACGAAGTCACCAACGCCTTGGGGTTCGCGCCCACGGTCACGGCGTGCGGGCCCGGTTCGGATCTGGGTGTCCTGGCCAAGGAGGTGAAGGCGCAGATCGTCGCCGGTGTCGAGGGCGGGAACGCGCTCGCGGTCATGCGGGCCGCGGCGTCGGGGGCTGCCCAGGGCCGTGCGCGTATCGGCGTCGGGAACTTCATCACCAATTGGGGTCCGGTGCCCGAGCTCGCCGTGCCGGCGGGGATCGAGATCGTCGACTTCCGTGGCTTCGCCACCTCCGAGGCCGTGACCTGGGTCGGCTACTTCGTCTCCACCTACAGCGGGCGGTGCAGCATCGAACTGGCCTACTCCCCGCGGTACCACCGGCCCGCCCGGATCGCGGAACTGCGCGAGCTGATCGTCGCGGGCCTCGCCGAACTGACCCACTCGGCGCACCACCCATCCGTTCCGACCACAGAGGCGAGCAGCGTGGCGTCCCCCGACAAGGCGGACCCTTCGGCATGACGGTCACCACACCCCGTCCTGCGGCCCCGCCATCGTGCCCGTCGGGTCCGTCCGCCCGCGTGGTCATCGCCACGCTCCTGGCACTGACCTTCCTGGTCAAAGCCTGCGGATTCGCCTATGACTTCCTCGGCTACTCGATCGGCGCAGCGCACGGCACGACAGCCGCCGGCGCCGCGCTGACGGTCTTCGGAGTCGGCTGGTGTGCCGGACAGTTGGTCAGTGGGGCGATGACCGACCGGATCGGAGCCCGTGCCGCCTGCACGGCGGGACTGCTGCTGGCCGCGGCAGTCTGCGCCGGGCTTGCCGTGGCCAGCAGCCTGCACGCCCTGCTGCTGCTCGCCTTCTGCCTGGGCTGCACCATGGACGTCCACCGGCCGGCCGTCTCCGCGCAGATCAACGACCGCCTGACGAATGAGGGAGCGCGAACCCGCGCCCAGGGCTGGGTCTACTGGGTTTCGAACGTAGGCCTTTCGCTGAGCTCCGGCGTCGGAGGCTTCGTGGCCCACGCCCACGGCTACCGGTTCCTGTTCGCCCTCAACGCCGTTGCCTGCGTGGCCGCAGCCCTCCTCGTGCGCCGCACGCTGACCGGCCGACCCGTCGCGCCTCGGACCGAATACGAACACGAGCACGAACACGAACACGAACGCGCCACCTACGCCCAGATCGTCTCCGACCCCCGGCTGCGATGGATGGTCGCTGCGGCCATCGCGGCGACGACTTGCGCCTACGGCCTGATCAGCGTCCTGCCCCTGGTCATGAGCGCGGACCACCTCGCCCCCTCCGCCTACGGCACCGCCATGCTCGCCAATTCGGCCGCGGTCCTGCTGCTCAGCCCGCCTCTGACCCGGCTGCTGGTAGGTCCCGACGACCGTGTCCGATACCCCATCGGGCCGGTCTTCGCCGCGGGCAGTCTGATCCTCGGCACCGCCATGGGCCTGGCGGCACTGCAGCACACCACCGTGGGCTACACCACCGCAGCAGTGATCATGGTGCCCGGTGAGATCTGCTACAGCGTCGCCGTCGGCGCCTTCGTCGCCACGGCCGCCCCACCCGGCGCCAGCGGCCGTTACCAAGCCGCCCTCAGCGTCGCGGGCGCGATCGCCTCGCTCACCCCGCTGGGAATCGCCGGCGCCCTCAACGCGGGAGGCCGCCCCCTGGTCGCGGGCCTCCTCGTGACGAGCGCCGCCCTCGGGGCCCTGGCCTGCGTGCCTCTCTCCCGCGCCCTGCGCCCATCAGACACGTCAGACACATCAGATACATCAGATACATCAGATACATCAGGCACATCGGGCGCATCAGGCGCAGCAGAGCCGGCCGGGCACCGCCACCTGCCGACCTGACCCCGCGACAGCCGGCATCCCAGCGCCCACGGCATCCCAGCGCCCACGGCACCACAGCACCATGAGAGGACCAGCACCAATGAACGTAGCGATCGTCGACGGATACTCCACAGGAGCGACACTGGCAAAGCGACTTGCCCGAGCGGGTGTCGACTGCGTCCACGTGCAAAGCCAGCCGGACATCGGCGCCTTCCTCCTGCGCTCGTTCACCCCCGACGACTACGTCCTCGATCTGGGCTTCACCGCCGACCTCGAGAACCTCACGCGGGAGCTCGCCCGCCTGCGCGTCTCACGCGTTCTCGCCGGCACCGAATCCGGCGTCGTGCTCGCGGAGACCCTCGCGAGCGCACTGGGTCTGCCGACGAACGACCCCGCCCTGGTCGAGGCACGCCGCGACAAGTCACTCATGCGGCAGGCGGTCCAGGACGCAGGTCTTGCGACCCCGCGCAGCACCGTCGCCCGCTCCGCCCGCGCCGCGGCGCACTGGTACGCCGTATCGGGCCTCGACGAGGCGGTGGTCAAGCCCCTGGCCAGCGCGGGTACCGACGGCGTGACGTTCTGCGGCTCGCCCGAGGAGGTCGCCCGGGCCGCCACGGCCGTCCTCGCCACCACCAACATCTTCGGCGAGCCCAATGACGCCGTGCTCGTCCAAGAACGCCTGCACGGAACCGAGTACTGCGTCAACACGGTCTCCTCCAGCGGTGAGCACCACGTCGCCGAGATCTGGCGCTACACCAAACGCATCGGCCCGTCCGCCGCACCCATCTACGACTTCCAGGAGCCCGTCGCCCCCACCGGCGTCGACGGGAAAGTACTCATCGCCTACGTCAGGGGCGTACTGGACGCGCTCGGCATCGCCGAGACGCCCGCCCACACCGAGGTCATGCTCACCGCCAGGGGGCCGGTACTCATCGAGACCGGCGCTCGCCTCGGCGGAGCCACCGGACCCGATGTGGTGGACGCCCACCTCGGTCCCTCCCAGACCGCCCTGGCCGTCACCGCCACGATTGATCCCGCGTCGCTGCACACCCGCGGCACACCTGCTGCGGACCAGGGCCCGGTGCTTCGGTGGGTCGACTTCATCAACCACCACCCCGGCCCTGCCCACCCCGATGCCCTCACCAAGATCGCGGAACTCCCCAGCGTCGTCGCCGTCTTCCCCGGCTTCACCCCGGGCCAGCACCTCGCCCCCACCAACAACATGCTGACCTCTCCCGGATTCGCCTATCTCGTGGCCCCCACCCGCCAAGAGCTGATCGAGGACTACGACACACTGCGCGCCTGGGAGCACGAAGGCCTCTACACGAGTCGGTACTGATGCGCTGCAAGGTCGGCCTCGACACCGTCAGTGGCGACTTTCCCGGAGCGGAGAACCGCTCCGCTCTCACGCACGGAGCACGAAGAAGGAACATGAACCAGGCCACCGCCCACGAAAACTACACCGTCTCGGTGCTGCAACGGCTCTCGGCGAAAGGCAGCCATGACGCGATCGTCGCGGGAGCGCGGCGGATCAGCGGCACCGAGGCCGTCCGTACGGTCCTGCGCCTCGCTGCCGCTCTGCGGCGCGGGGGAGTGACGGACGGAGACGGAGTGGCGCTGTTCGTGGAGAACTCTCCCGAGGCGCTCCTGCTGCAGCTGGCCGTGCATTTCGCGGGCGGCCGCATGGTCTTCGTGCCGCCTGAGCCCGGCAACAGGGAACTCGAAGCACTGATCCGGCGCGCTGACGTCAAGGTGCTCCTGTTCGACCCCGTCTTCGAAGACCGGACCCGCCGGATTGCCGATCAGGTGGACATCCCGCATGTCTTCAGCATCGGCCCGTCGTCGATCGCGGCCGACTTCCTGGCAGCAGCGTCCAGCAGTCCCGCTCTCTCGCTTCACGAGGCTGCCGACGGCCACCACATCGCGACACTTCTCTACACCGGCGGGACCACCGGCCTGCCCAAGCTGGTCGTCCACCGCAGCGGCTCCTACGACGGCTACCTGCGGATGTCCGAGGCCTACGCGGAAAACGCGCCGGCCGACCGCGCGATGCTGATAGGCACGCTGGTCACGCACACCAGCGGCCACGCCGCCTTTCTGGTAGGCGTCCTGAGTGGCCATACCGTCGTCCTGCTGAGGACCTTCGACGCCGGCACGGCCCTGTCCGTCATGGACAGCGAGCGCGTCAGCAGGATGATCGTCGTGACACCCATGCTGTACGAACTCCTGGACCATCCGGACTGCCACCCCGGCCGTTTCCCCGCGTTGACGACTTTCCTGTACGGGGGAGCAGCCCCTTCCCCCGCACGTCTCGGGCAGGCGATGGAGCGTTTCGGTCCGGTCCTGCACCAGATCTACGCGGCCTCCGAGAGCGGGCTCGTCACTGAACTCACCCCCGCGGAACACGACGTGCGGCGGCCCGAGTCCTTGACCAGCTGCGGGCGCCCGGGGCCCGGAGTCGAAGTGGAGCTGCGGGACGAGGACGGCAAGCCCGTGGCCGTAGGACAACTCGGCGAGTTGTACGTGCGCAGTCCTACGGTCATGGAGGGCTACTGGAACGACCCGGAACGCACCGCCGAAGTACTCGACGAAGGCTGGTTCCGCAGCGGCGACATCGCCCGCCAGGACGAGAACGGCTACCTGTACCTGGTCGACCGCTCGCGGGACATCATCGTGACGGGCCGCACAGCCGACAACGTCTACTCCCGCCTTCTCGACGACTTCCTCACCGCACACCCGGCCATCAGGGACGCCGCCGCCATCGGCCTGCCCGGCGACGACGGGAAGGAGGCCGTGCACGTGGTCCTGGTGCCCCACGACCCTGCCGGCGCACCGGACCTCGCACGGCTGACCCGCGAGATCGTCGACGCACTCGGAGACCTCTACACGCCGGCCTCCTACTCGATCGCTGACTCCCTCCCGCGGACAGCCGTCGGCAAGACCGACAAGAAGGCGCTGCGCGCGAGCCTGCTGACGGCCCGCGCGTAGGACCACCCGACTGCCCCACCCCGCGCGTGCGGCGGTGGCGGCACAGGGAGACGACCGGGGCCCCGGGGGCCCGGCCGGCCGGAGGCTACCCCTTCTCGTCCGTGCGGATCGTGGGCCACAGCACGGCCACGACACGGTCCGCGTGATCGGCCGGGGCGCTCGCTCCGGTTTGCAGGTAGTCGCCGAAGTAACTGCCGAAGCAGAGTGCGACGACGGTTTCGAGATCGGCGTCCGCACGCACCGCGCCGGTGTCCTGCAATCGCTGCAGGGTCTGCGTCAGCTCCGCGCAGCGCGGCTTGTTCCCGTGCTCGCGCATCTGCTCGAACAGCGCCGGTTCGCGCTCGGCCTCGCTCATGAAGTTGCCGTGCAGCGCCATCGCCCGCTCGTTGTGATAGCGGGGGTCCAGGCGCCGAACGGCCTCGGTGAACGCCTCCACCGGCGTCATCCCTTCCGCGTCCAGAGGAGGGTAGGCCTCACGCTGCTTCTGCAGGCCGTAGTGGAGCGCGTCCACCGCCAACTCGCGCTTGTTCGGCCAGCGCCGGTACAGGGTGGGGCGCGTGACACCGGCGTCCGCCACCACGTCGCCGATCGTCATCCGCGTGTACCCGTCGGTGGCCAGGCGTTCGCGCGTGGCCTTGAGGATCGCCTCCTCGATCGCCGGGTCCCGCGGCCTGCCGCCGGGATGCGGTGTGCGCTCCTGCTCAGGCGTGCGCGTCTCCGTCGCGGCCTTGCGTCGCGGTCGGTGTGCGCGGTCGACGCCTGTCTGGTCCTTGCTGCTCACAGCGTGTTGTCCCTCCTTGGTTGGCATCCACACTAGCCAGCTCCGGGCCTTCCCTGAGTAGTTTAGTTCCATTGATTGACTGTAACGAAACATGTGGTGCATGGTTGTCCCGCCGGACAGCGCGCCACTCGGGCAGCGGTCCTCGGCCGTCGCCCACGCCCCCCCCATGCCGGGAGCGGGACAGCCGCACCCGGTGATCCATTCGCGGCATCTGCCGAACGAAATTCGCAAGGAATCTCATGAGCACTGAAAAGCACACTGGTCGCGCCGCCACCGCTGTCGGTACGGCCGCAGCGGCGCTCCTCGCCTCACTGGCGCCCGCGTCCGCCGTGGCACAGGACCAGGAGACGGCGGCGGTCAAGCCGACCGTGGTGCTGGTCCACGGGGCCTTCGCCGACGCCTCCGGCTGGACGGAGACCGCCGCCCGGCTGCGCCACCAGGGCTTCAAGGTCCGGGCGGTGTCCAACCCGCTGCGCGGCCTGGACTACGACACGGCGTATCTGCAGGGCATGCTCAAGGGCATCAAGGGGCCGAAGATCCTCGTCGGCCACTCCTACGGCGGAGCCGTGATCACCAACGCGGCCACCGACATCCCCGACGTCAAGGCGCTGGTCTACGTCGCCGCCTTCGCTCCGGACAAGGGCGAGACGCTCGGCGGGCTCCTTGAGACGCATCCGGACCCGAGCGTCCCGCCGCTGCCGCAGCAGGCCTTCCAGTTCACCCGTCCCGACGGCACCACCGGCACCGAGGTCATGCTCGACCCGGCCAAGTTCGCCGACGCGTTCGCCGCCGACGTGCCCGCGAAGACCGCCGCCCTGATGGCCGCCTCCCAGCGGCCCATCGCGGCGGAGGCCTTCGGCCAGCCGGCCAAGCACGCCGCGTGGAAGACCATCCCGTCCTGGGCGCTGGTGGCCAAGAAGGACCACGCCATCGCGCCGAGCCTGGAGCGCTTCATGGCCAAGCGCGCCGACGCCCACATCACCGAGGTCAACAGCTCCCATGCGGTCATGGTCAGCCATCCCGACGTCGTCGGCGATGTGATCAACCGGGCCTACCGCGCCACCCGTTGACCCCCAGCTCCGCGCGGCGGCAATCCCCCGCAGCCGTGCGGACGGCGCCCGCCCAGTGGCATCCCCCGGCCGCCGGGCGGGCAGCCCCCTTCTTCTGCCCATCTGACGTTGCACACGTCCGCCGTGCGGCGGGCCGAGAAAATAGAGGAACCCATGTCTTTGTTCGACCCTGCCACCTGGTCCGGAAAGATCAACATTGACGGCTGGCAGGACGCCTCCGGCGGCAAGACGGCCGTCGTCAACCCGTCGACCGGTGACACCCTGGAGCACATCGGCTCCGCCGATGCGAGCGACATCACCCGCGCCGCCACCCGCGCCGCCGAGGTCCAGCGCACCTGGGCCGCCACCCCGCACACCGAGCGCGCCGCGATCCTGCGCCGGGCCGGGGAACTGTTCGCCGCCCACGCTCCGGAGATCCAGGACTGGCTGATCCGCGAGAGCGGCAGCACCCGGGCCCGGGCCGTCTTCGAGACGGACCAGGCGGAGCAGGAGTGCTACGAGGCGGCCGTGCTGTGCTCGCACCCGATCGGCCAGGTCATGCCGTCCACCGAGCCGCGCCTCAGCATGACCCGCCGGATGCCGGCCGGAGTGGTCGGCGTCATCTCGCCGTTCAACGTGCCGCTGATCCTGGCGATCCGGTCCGTCGCCCCGGCCCTGGCACTCGGCAACACCGTGGTCCTCAAGCCGGACCCGCGCACCGCGGTGAGCGGCGGCGTCACCATCATGCGGATCTTCGAGGAGGCGGGCCTGCCGCAGGGCGTGCTCACCCTGGTCCCCGGCGACGGCGCGGCAGGCGCGGCGCTGGTCGATGACCCGCGCGTGCGCGTCATCTCCTTCACCGGATCCACGGGGGCCGGCCGCAAGGTCGGCGAGGCAGCGGCCCGCGGCGTCAAGCGCGCCCACCTCGAACTGGGCGGCAACAACCCCATGATCGTGCTGGCCGACGCCGACCTGGACCGCGCCATCTCCACGGTCGCCTGGGGGTCCTTCTTCAACCAGGGCCAGGTCTGCATGGCCACCGGACGCATCCTCGTCCACGCCGACATCGCCGAGGAGTTCACCGCGCGCCTGGTCGCCAAAGCGGAGCAGCTCACCGTCGGCGACCCCGCCGCTGCCGACGTCGACCTCGGCCCGCTCATCAACGCCCACCAGCGGGACACCATCCACGCCCAGGTCACCGCCAGCATCGCCGCCGGTGCCCGGCTGCTGGCCGGCGGCACCTACGACAACCTCTTCTACCGGCCTACCGTCCTGGTCGATGTCCCCGACGACGCGCCCGTCCACGCCGAGGAGGTCTTCGGCCCCGTGGTGCCCGTGCGGACGTTCACCACTGTGGACGAGGCCGCGCGGCTGGCCGCCGACGGTCCTTACGGTCTCTCGCTGGGCATCCTCACCCGCGACGTGATGGCCGGCCTCGAGCTGGCCGAGCGCATCCCGAGCGGTCTGGTGCACATCAACGACCAGACCATCAACGATGACGCCCGCATCCCCTTCGGCGGGGTGGGCTGGTCCGGCACCGGTGCCCGCTTCGGCGGCGAGGCGAACATCGACGCCTTCACCGAGACCCGCTGGATCACCGTCCGCAGCTCCCAGCCCGTCTACCCGATCTGACAGCCCCACCTCGGCCCACGCACGGGCGCCCGCAGCTCTGCGGGCGTACGCCGCGGTGCCCGGCCGGCCCGGCACCGCCTCTGGCGCCGGGCCGGCACCGACCGTCCTCCCGCCCCGCCCCCGCCTCCTTCGAAGGGCCCTCCGTGATGTCCGACCTGACCTTCCTCGCGATCTCCGGCAGCCTGCGCCGCTCCTCCCACAACACCGGCCTGCTGCGCGCCGTGCAGAACCTCGTGCCCCACGGTGTCACCATCGACCTCTACGAGGGCCTTGGCCGGCTTCCCTTCTTCAACGAGGACCTCGAGGACGGCCCCGAGCCCGCCGCCGTCGCCGACCTGAGGCGACGCGTGCGGGAGGCGGACGGCGTCCTCATCGCCACCCCGGAGTACAACTCGGCCATCCCCGGCGTGCTGATGAACGCCCTCGACTGGCTCTCGCGCCCCACCGGCCGGCACGCCCTGCGTCACAAGCCCGTCGCCGTCCTTGGCGCCTCGCCCTCCCAGTTCGGCACCGCCCGCGGCCAGCTGGTCCTGCGCCAGATCCTGCACCGCATCCAGGCCCCGGTCGTGGCCCACCCCGAGGTCACCGTCTTCCAGTCGCACCAGCGCTTCGACGCCGACGGCTCCTTCAGGGGTGACGGCATCACCGAGAGCCTGCTGCGCGCGCTCCTTGCCGAGCTGGTCGTACTGGCCGATCTCCACTCCCCGGCCCATGCCGTCTGACACCGCCCTGCCGCCGGCTCGCGCCACCCGGGCGGCCGCGCCCGGGCCGAAGAAGCCACCTGGGAGGGTGTGGTGAACGGATCCAGTACGCACCTCACGTTCCCGGGGTCACAGGGCACGCCACTGGCGGCGCGCCTGGAGACACCCGGGGCGGACCCGACGGCGTACGCGGTCTTCACGCACTGCTTCACCTGCAGCAAGGACAGCCACGCCGCAGCTCGGATCTCCAAAGCCCTGACCGCACACGGCATCGCAGTGCTGCGCTTCGACTTCACCGGCCTCGGCCAGTCCGGCGGCGACTTCACCGGGAGCACGTTCACCTCCGACGTCGAGGACCTCGTCCGCGCGGCCGACCACCTGCGCGACCGCTACACGGCACCCTCCCTCCTCATCGGGCACTCGCTCGGCGGCGCCGCAGCCCTCGCCGCCACCCACCGCATCCCCGAAGTGCGGGCCGTCGCGACGATCGGCGCCCCCGCCAGGCCCGACCACGTCGTCCGCCAATTCGCCGACCGGACAGCGGAGATCACCCGACGCGGCGAAGCCGACGTCGACCTGGCAGGCCGGCGCTTCCGCATCCGCCAAGAATTCATCGACGACCTCCTCGCGCAGCCTCAGAGCATGAGGATCCGCACCCTGCAAGCGGCACTGCTGGTCATGCACTCCCCGGCGGACCGCACCGTCGACGTCGACAACGCACGGCAGATCTTCGAAACCGCCCGTCACCCCAAGTCCTACGTCACCCTGCCCGGCGCCGACCACCTGCTCAACGACCGGCAGGACAGCGAGTACGCCGCCGCGGTCCTGGCCGCGTGGGCCGGCCGCTACACCCGCACCCCGAACAACGCCCCGCACGAGCAGGCCTGACGCCGGCGCGGCACCACCCCACCCCGCACCCATCGCTCCAACTCAGGAGACCCCACATGCCCGCACCGCACACCACCGCCCCGCAGCCCGACACCGCAGCACAAGGCCCAGGAGCAGACGAGGCCGGACTCGTCGTGGTCAGCGAGAACGGGATCGGGCCCTACGGCCAACGCGTGAGAGCCGGCCACCATCTCCTGGCCGCCGACGAGCCGGAGCCGGCCGGCGCGGACAGCGGGCCGAGCCCCTACGACCTGCTGCTCGCCGCACTCGGTGCCTGCACCTCCATGACGGTCCGCATGTACGCCGACCGCAAGGGCTGGCCCCTGGAGAAGGTCACCGTCTCGCTCCGCAATCGGCGCATCCACGCCGCGGGCTGCGCCGCGTGCGACGGCGGGAACCGGCAGGTCTCCCACATCACCCGGGAGATCCGTCTGGACGGCGCACTCGACGCCGACCAGCGCCGACGGCTGATGGAGATCGCCGAGAAGTGCCCGGTGCACCGCACCCTCACCGCGGGCGCGGTCATCAGCACCACCCCGGCCCCGGCACAGCCATAAGCCGGGCCGACGCGGCACCGGCCCGGTCCGCACCGCCCCGCGCCTCCGGCTGCCGCCGGGAAGCTTCGTACGTCGTCGCCGGAGGCGGCGCCGGCTTCCGCGACGACCACGCCAGGGTCGCCGACGTGGCCATGGAGGACGGGCTCGCCGATATGGAGAATCCGGCGGGTTCGGTCACCTACACTTGCAGAGTTATGCAATTGGCTAGTTGTCATGGTCGACAAGTCCGGGAGGGGTGGCCGGAGCTGAACGAGTTCGTTGAGGCGGTGGGGGAGCGGGTGCGTTGCGCTCGCGCCTCGCTGCGAGAGGCATTGGCTGCGGAGGACGCCTACTCCGTGGCGGTGGCCCAGGACGAGCTGGATGACGTGTTGCGCCTGGCTCAGGCCCATGGAATCGAGCTGAGCGCAGCAACTGACAACGGGAAGGGCACGGTCCAGGAGTGAATCGGGTGCCGGTTTCGCTGTACGAGGCGCAGGCGGAGTTGTTCCAGCTACTGGGGCACCCGGTGCGCATCCGCGTGCTTGAGCTGCTCCAGGGCGGGGCCGTACCAGTGGGGGAGCTTCTGACAGCCATCGAGATGGAGATCGAACCGTCGATCCTGTCGCAGCAAATGGCGGTGTTGCTCGGCTCCGGGGTCGTGGCGGTGAACCGCAGGGGAGCGACGGCGGTGTACGAGCTGGCCGGTGGGGATGTGGCGGAGCTGCTCGCGGCCGCGCGGCGGATCTCGTCCGTGCGACTGTCGGGCGGGAGTGAGCTGCTTGAGCAGTCGAAGGGGGCTGAACGGGGCAGGGAGCCGGAGGCTGCCTCGTGATGGGCACGGGCCGGTTCCGGCCGTGGCGCAAAGGCAGCCCGCCAGCGGCCGCGGAGCAGGTGCCGCCGCGGCTGGAGCGGCACATCGTCTCCGTGACGCTGGGGCCACGGGCGGTGGCTGAGGTCCGGGAGGCGGTCGCCGAACGTTTCGTGGAGGCCCGGGTGGACCCCGCGTCCGCGTTCGCCGATGCTGTGCTGCTGGCCGTCAGCGAGCTGGTGACCAATGTGCTGAGGCATGCGTCCTGCTCGCCGGTGGCGGATGTCGGGATAACGGTCGGGGCCGGGCAACTGGTGATCGGGGTCGCGGACACCGAGCCCGCGTTGCCGAGCCTGGGGAGGACGGGCGGAGGGCTCGCCATGGTCGCCGAGCTGGCAGCCACGTACGGCGGCGCGGTCAGCGTGCAACCGGCCGTCGGCCACGAGGGGAAGGTCGTCCTGGTCCGCTTTGAGGTTCCGTCATGACCAGCGCGTACAGGAACCCGCAGAGCGAGGCGGCGATGAAGTCCGGGGGCGAAAGCCAACAAGTGACGGGGAGGAGGGGGCGGTTGTGATCGCTGTCGTGGGGCACGGAGACCTCTGCGAGACGACACTGGCGCGGTTGGAGGTCGATCTGCGTGTGCACTTGGCGCGGTTCGCCGCGGCGGGCCGGATGGGTCTGGTACGCGCCGGGCAGGGGCTGCCGGTGACTGTCGGACGGGCTGCGCGATGGGGAGGTCTTGGCCTGGTCACGGTGCTGCCCGCCAAGGACCGGCTGCCTGCGGTGCTGCCCGATGACGACCGCCGTGCGGCGGGCGAGTTGCTGATGCTGTCGCAGCAGATGCGCCTTGTGGAGTACGACCCGGCCGACCGGGCGGACTGCCTGCGCGTCGATGAGCTGCTGTTGCGGGGATGCGCGCGGGTGCTCGCGGTGTGGGACGGATCGGCTGCCGACAGCCTTGACACGACCGCTCACTTGGTCGCCCACGCCCGTAGCCACGACATTCCTGTCGATGTCCTGTGGCCCCGCAGTGCCGTGCGCGCGCTACCGGGCCGGGGCGGGCCAGGACCGGAGGAGACGGTGGGTGGCCCCGAGTGAGACCTCGGGGCGCAGGCGCATCGGACAGACCCCAGCAGCACCGGCTCCTCTCACAGCCCCGCCGCCGTGCCGGTGCTGACGGTCGCTGCCGGGGCATGTCCGGTGGGTCCGTGACGGGGCTGTGGCAACAGCAGCCAGATGAGGGTGTGTTCAATCGTCCTCGTCGGGATTGCGCCGTCTGTCGATCCGCTTCTTGACCTCAACAGCCGCTGCCGCACTGAGACCGATCAAGATCGCTGCCTTGAGCGCCTTCTCCGCGCGCAGAGCGTTCTCCCTCTGGATGCGATCGGACCTGTAGCGGGCCGCGTACCCGGACACCGAGAAGATCCCCGTGACGGGGAAGCCGGTGATGCTGACGACGAGAATGAACAAGGCGAAGTCGGCAACGCCCACGCAGATCCAGAACCGCTTGGCCTCGTTGCGCTCGCGCGTAACCCTGCTGACCTTCCGCTGCTCTCCCATGCGGTCCCCCGTGAGCGCGCCGACCACCGAAACTTGGGGCGTCTGTCCAGTGTTCGCCAGAGCGGGCTGCGTGGTGTTGGCAGCTTGCGGAAAGTCAGCACATCGACGTAGCAGGAAGGCGGAGGCTGCGTAGGCCGCACGGCCTGATCACGGCTCTAGAGGTCGTTGCCCGCGTAGGAGAGGTTGAAGCTCTTATTGGTGAGGGGGAAGTCGGGGACGATGGTGTCGTTGAGTGCGACGGGCAGGGCCGGCCAGTTGAAGAAGGACGGGTCGACCGGCTTGACGCGGGCCAGGGTGCCGGCGGCGGTGAGTTCGACGCGGGTGGCGATCGTGCCGCGCCAGCCTTCGACGAGGCCGACACCGGATCCTGCGCCTGCCCCTGTTACGGGGGCGAGGACGGTGCCCGGCGCCGTGAGCCCGTGGGTGAGCTGGGTGATCAGGGCGAGGGAGACGTCGATCTCCTCGGCGCGGACGAGGAAGCGGGCCAGGACGTCACCGGTGGTGTGGACGGGGACGGAGGGTTCCGTGTCGTAGGTGAGGAAGGGGTGACGGATGCGGGCGTCGCCCGGTACGCCGCTCGCACGGGCGACATAGCCCACACACCCGATGTCGCGGGCGGCGTCGGTGTGCAGGATGGCCGTGCCGGTGAAGCGGTCCCGGACGGTGGAGTGGCCCAGGGCGAGGCGGACGACGTCGCGGATGTCGTCGCCGATCGCCTCCATGCGGGAGACGTCGGGCAGGGAGCGCAGCGCCGCACCGCCGGGGACGACCCCGCCACGGAGCAGGCGGTGGCCGGTGGTCTCGGCGTTGAGGCGCAGGAGTTGTTCGCGGATGCGCTGGGCGTGGGCGTTGAGGACGGAGTGGCCGACGTCGTTGCAGAGCATGCCGAGGTCGGCGACGTGATTGTGGAGGCGTTCGAGTTCCAGGAGCAGGGCGCGGGCCCGCCGAGCGGGTTCGGGGACCTGGGTGGCGGTGGCTTCTTCGACGGCCAGGCAGTAGGCGAGGGCGTGGCCGACGGCGGTGTCGCCGCTGATGCGTTCGGCCAGCGGCAGTCCGGCCGCCACCGAGCGGTCCATGAAGAGCTGCTCGATGCCCTTGTGGACGAACCAGAGGCGGGCCTTGAGCTTGAGGATGGTCTCCCCGACCACGGAGAAGCGGAAGTGGCCGGGTTCGATCAGCCCGGCGTGCACCGGCCCGACGGGGATTTCGTACACTCCGTCGCCCTCGACTTCGAGGAAGGGGTAGGGGCCCTCCTGCTCCGCGAAGGCGGGCGGCCGTCCCGCGTCGGGGTGCATGGGATACCAGCCCTTGGGCCAGTGGAAGTGGCGGACCAGCCGGTGCGGCAGCGGGTGGTCAAGGGGGACGACGCCGTGCAGGTCGCGCATCTCGCGCTCGAAGCGGCCTGCGGAGAAGGAGAGAGGGGCCAGGCTGGGTACTTCGGGGCGGGTGGGGTCGAGGAGCACGTGGAGTTCGGTGCGGGCATCGGGCGGTCCGGCCACGAAGAGGTAGACGATGCGGATGGCGTCCGGGTCGTGGTGGGCGGCGATCAGGGCGAGCCGGTGCCCGGTGGCAAGCAGGGCCTCGGCCCGGCGGGCCAGTTCGGTGGCGGGGACGATGTGCGTGGTGCGTGTCATGGCGGTCAGGGCCTCTCCAGGACGGCGGCGGCCTGGGCCAGCAGGTCGGCGAGCGGGCCGAGGGCGATGCCCAGTGCGGCACACGCCGCAAGGCCGAGGACGAGTGGCCACAGCGAGGACGCGGACTCCGAGGGCGCGCTCTCGTCGGTCGTGCGCGGGACGGGGGAGGGGCCGAGCAGCATGCGCGCGGTCCTGGTGACGAGGGCGGCGAAGGCGGTCAGGATCAGCAGCAGCGCCACGGCCATGACCCAGCCCATGCCGGCGGCGAAGGCCGCGCGGGCCAGGCCCAGTTCGGAGGCGAAGAGGCCGAACGGCGGCAGGCCGAGCAGGGCCACGACCGCGAGCCCGAACACCGTCCCCAGCGCGGGGGACTGGGCGAGCAACCCTCGCACGCGTCCGATCCGCGGTGTGCCGCGCAGGTGCAGGATCTGGCCGGAGGCGCAGAACGCGGTGGCCTTGGCCAGACCGTGTCCGGCGACGTGCAGGAGCGCGGCGG
This sequence comes from Streptomyces sp. NPDC059003, assembly GCF_042740445.1. Taxonomy (NCBI): domain Bacteria; kingdom Bacillati; phylum Actinomycetota; class Actinomycetes; order Kitasatosporales; family Streptomycetaceae; genus Streptomyces; species Streptomyces sp. NPDC059003. The sequence goes on from NZ_JBHYJH010000003.1 coordinate 91,284, forward strand.
CCAGGGCGAGAGGGCTGCCGACCGCCGTGGCCAGGGCGATCAGGCTCATGTGTTCCATGCTGGAGTAGGCCAGCATGCGCTTGTAGTCGCGCTGGGCCAGCAGGAGGGCGGCGGCCAGGGCGAGGGTGAGCAGAGCGATGCCGGTCAGCAGGCTGCGGGTGAAGGCCGCTCCCAGGGCGGCGTCCGCGAGGACCTGGTAGCGCAGCAGGGCGGTGAAGGCGACGGACAGCAGCACCCCGGACATCAGCGCCGAGACGGGCGCCGGTGCCTGGCTGTGCGCGTCGGGCAGCCAGGCGTGCAACGGCACCAGGCCCGCCTTGGTGCCGAAGCCGAGGACGATCAGGGTGATGCCGAGGCGGGTGACCGCCGGGTCGAGCCGGTCCGCGCGTGCCACCAGAGTCGGCCAGTCCAGCGCCCATGCCTCGGAGATGCCGGCCTGCCGGGCGGCGTAGTAGAGGAGCACGGTGCCGAGGAAGGCGAGCGCGATCCCGGCCGAGCAGATCACCACGTACTTCCAGGCGGCCTCCACAGAGGCGCGAGTGCGGCGGTGGCCGACCAGGAACGCGGTGACGATGGTGGTGGCCTCGACCGCGATCCACAGCACCCCGAGGTTCGCGGTGACCACGGCCAGGCACATCGCCCCCAGGAATGCCTGGACCAGGACGTGGTAGCGCCACACGGTCCGGTCCGTCGCCCGCCGTGCCGCACGCTCCCCGGCGAGATACGAGGGGGACGACGCGCACGCGATCAGCGCGACGGCGCCGACGACCAGCAGCATCCACGCCGTCAGCGCGTCAGCGCGCAACAGACCGCTGTAGGCGGCCACCGGCCCGTCGCCCAGCACATCGGCGGCCAGCGCCGCCCCGCAGGCCAGAATCACGGCGGGGGATGCGAGCCCCGCCCAGTCGCCGGGGTGCCACCCCCGCGGCGACGGCGCCCTGCCCACGCCCACCGGCCCGCGATCACCCCCCTCATCGGCCACGATCACCGGGATCCCGGCCGATCCGGTCGACGCCATCGCCCGAGCGGAGTCCGTCGCCCGAGCGGAGTCCATCGGCCGCTCGGCCCCGGACCGGACGGCGGGCGGCTGCCCGGCACTCAGGCCCGCGAGCCCGTACGCACCGGAGAGGACCAGCGGGAGTGCGGCGGGCGCGGTCAGCAACAGAGCCGTAGAAGTGGGGTCTTGGAAGAGACGCAGCATCAGTCGTGCAGCTCCCGCAGGTCGTCGAGGTCGGTCGTGCCGAACGCCTCCCGCATCCGGGTGGTCAGCAGCTGCAGGACCAGGACGGCGAGCAACACGTCGAAGGAGACGCCGAGTTCCACGATCAGCGGCACCCCGGAGGCGGCGAGGAACGCGGTCGCGGTGATGCCGTTGTCGAGCAGCAGGAAGCCGACCACCTGGGCGAGCGCGCGGCGCCGGGTGACCAGCACGAAGAATCCGATCAGCACCACCGCCAGGCCCACCGGCAGGGCCCGGGTCGCAGGGGTCGGATCGAGCTCGACCAGCGGGCGCGTGACGGCGTAGGCGAGCAAGGTCAGCGCGGCCGCCGTCAGGAGCGAGGCGGCGACGTTGACCAGCGGCTGCGTCTCGCGCGCCTCGGCCCCGCCGCTGCCGTCGCTGACGAGTGCGGTCAGGGCGCGGCGGATCAGGCGGGGCAGCAGCCCGGCCCTCAGCGCCCCGATGCCCAGCGCCACCACGATCACGTCCCAGCGCTCCTCGTGCACCCCGAGCAGCAGCGCGATCGTGGCCAGGGCCAGGCCTTGCAGGGCGAAGAGCCGGATGATCGCGGCGAGTTCACGCCGCCACAGCACCATCACGGCGGCCAGCAGAAACGCCCCACAGGCCAGGTCGAGCAGCTGCGTGAACGCACTCTCGCTCACAGTCCGCCTCCTTCGCTGCTGAGGAAGTACGAGGCGGTGACCGCGAGCAGTGCCAGCAGGAATGATCCGGCCAGCAGTTCGGGCACGCGGAACAGCCGCAGCTTGGCCCAGAACACCTCGGCTGCCGCGAGGACCACACCCAGGACCGCGACCTTCAGGGCGAGCAGTACCAGGGCGAGCAGCACGGCTGCCGCCGACGCGTCGGTGGCGATGCCCCAGGGCGCGAACAGCGAGGCCAGCAACCCGAGGAGCACCGTCAGGCGCAACTGCGCCCCGAACTCGATCAGGGCGAGGTCCGGGCCCGCGTATTCGAGGACCATGGCCTCGTGCACCATGGTCAGCTCCAAGTGGGTGGAGGGGTTGTCCACGGGAAGCCGCCCGGTCTCGGCGAGCACGGCCACGGAGAGTGCCGCGATGGCCAGGAGCCCTGCCGGAGACGCGAGGCGGGCAGGTTCGTCCGCCGCACCGGCCACGATGACCGGGAGGTTCGTCGACCCGGCCGGTATCGACAGGGCGAACACCGCCATCAGGATGGTCGGTTCCACCAGCGCGGCGATCGTCATCTCGCGTGAGGCCCCCATGCCGCCGAAGGCCGTACCGGAATCCAGACCCGCCAGGGCCAGGGCCAGCGTGCCGAGCGCCAGCAGCGCCACCACCAGGATCAGGTCGGCGCGGCCGCTGACCGGGGTGTCGGTGGACACCAGCGGCACCAGGACGGCGAGGACGAGCGCGGTGGCGACCAGCAGCAGCGGCGCCCACCTGAACGCGGGCCCCGTGCCGACCGGGGTGATCGGCTCCTTGCGCAGCAGTTTGCGCACGTCCCGCCACGGCTGGAGCACCCCGGCCCCGGCCCGCCCCTCCAAGCGCGCCCGGGTCTGCCGCATCAGGCCCGCAAGGAGCGGCGCCCCGGCCGCCACCAGGGCCACCTGCGCGGCGAGCGCCGCGTATCCGAACGCGTTCACCAGCCCACCACCAGGACGACGAGCAGGGCGACCAGGCCGAAGAAGCCGTAGCCGAGATAGACGTGGACGCTGCCGCCCGCAAGGCGTCGCGCCGACTGCCCGACTGTCGCGAGACAGGTGAGGACGGGCCGGTACAGGCGGTGTTCAATCCGGTCGGGCACGCGGTTGCGGAACCGCACCCGCTCGACCAGATACGCCGACTCGCGCACCGGAGTGACGTTCACGTCCTGCTCCGGAGCGAGGACGTCGTCGAAGACCCGTTGCAGCGGTTCGGCGAACGAGGTGGCGGTGTAGGCCATGCGCGGGGTCGGCGCCCCGCCCCCGCAGTCCCACAGGCGGGCCTGTACGCGCCGCGCACGGCGTCGGGCCCTCAGCCGTACTCCGGCCATGACCACGGCAAGGGCGGCCGTCAGGGCGGCCACCACCCACAGCGGCGACAGCGTGGCCGAGACGTCATCGAGCCGTACCTGAAGGCCGTCGCCGGACACCGGCCGTGTTCCGGTGTGCCCGACCGCCTCGACCGCGCGGTCGAGCTTCTCGCCCAGCAGGCCCGGCACCAGGGCCAGGGCCACGCACAGGGCCGCGAGCAGCGCCATCCCGCACAGCATGAGCAGCGGCGACTCCGTCGCCCTCGCCGCCCGATGGCTGCGCGGCCGGGCGAAGAAGCCCACCCCCAACGCCTTGACGAACACCGCCGCCGCGAGCCCCGCCGACAGCGCGATCACCGCGACCGCGAGCGGCAGCACGACCGCCGTGGTCACACCGGGCACCGCGAGCCCGTGGATCATCGACTGCAGCAGCAGCCACTCGCTGATGAAGCCGTTGCCCGGCGGCAGCGCCACCGCCCCCAGCGCGGCCAGGGCGAACAGCCCCGCCGTCACCGGCATCCGGGCCCGCAGGCCGCCCAGCGCGTCCAGGTTCCGCTCACCGGTGGCACGCAGCACCGAACCCGCCGCGGTGAACAACAGGGCCTTGAACGCGGCATGGTTGACCACATGCAGCAGCGCGGCCGCCAGCGCGAGACCCGCCAGCGCACCGTTGCCCGCGTGCGCGAAGAGTCCGGCCGCACCCACGCCCAGAACGACGAGCCCCATGTTCTCGCTCGTCGAGTAGGCAAGGAGCCGCTTCAGGTCGGCGGCCATGGCCGCCTGCAGGATCCCGTACACGGCCGAGAGCCCGCCGAGCGCCATGAGCAGCAGCCACCACCAGGCCGGTCCGCCGCCCAGCAGATCGAAGCCGACGCGTACGAGGCCGTAGACGCCCAGGTTGACCATCGCCGCGCTCATCAACGCCGAGACCGGGCTGGGCGCTTCGGGGTGGGCGCGAGGCAGCCAGGCGTGCAGCGGCACCAGACCCGCCTTCGAGGTGAAGGCGACCGCGGTGAGGACGAACACCAGGCCGCGCACCGTCGCGGACATGTCGTCCGACCCCGAGCGCAGCGCCGCGAAGGTCTCGCCGCCGGCCCCGGCGGCATGGACCATCAGCCCGGCCAGCAGCAGGGCGAAGCCCAGGTGCGTCATGACCGCGTACCAGAGCCCCGCCACGCGCACGCTCGGCCGCTCCCGGTGCTCGGCCAGGACCAGCAGCAGCGAGGCCAGCGCCATCAGCTCCCACAGCGTCAGGAAGGCGGACACCGAACCTGCCGCAGGCACCACGACCAGCGTCCACGCGAACAGTGGAAGCACCGTCTGCGCCCCGCGCGAGGCGAGCCCGTACGCACCGTGCCCGCGTGCGTAGCCGATGCCGTACACGGCGACTGCCGCGATCACCGCGCCCGCCACCGCCATGAAGAGTCCCGACAGCGCGTCCACCGCCACATGGACCCCGACCAGGGGCAGCAGCCCCGGCAGTTCGGTACTCCATCGGCCCGTGCTGCCCAGTGCGGCCATCCCCGACGCACCACCGGCCACCCCCACCCCGGCCGTCAGCACCCCGGCCACCGGGACGCGCGCCCGGTCCGGCAGTGTCATCCCGGCCAGCGCGCCACCGGCCGCCAGCGCGGTGGCGGTCGCGAGCCCGGCCGCGATGAGGCTCACCGCCCGGTCACCCTCCGCAGTGCCGCTACGATGCGCTCCGGCTCCGGCGGGCAGCCGGGCACCGCCAGGTCCACGTCCACAACATCGGCGACGGCGCCCTCCACGCCGTAACCTCCGGCGAACTCACCGCAGTTGAGGGCGCAATCACCCACCGCGATCACCATGCGGGGCTCCGGCATCGCGGCGACCGTGCGCCGCAGGGGCTCCGCCATGTTGCGCGTGACCGGGCCGGTCACCAGGGCCACGTCCGCGTGCCGCGGCGAGGCCACCAGGCGGGCACCGTACCGCTCGGCGTCGTGCACCGGGTTGAAGGCGGCGGCGATCTCGATCTCGCAGCCGTTGCAGGAGCCCGCGTCCACGCACCGCACCTGCACCGACCCGCCGAACGCGCCGGCGTGGCCCGGCGGTTCACCCGTCGGGAGCGGCGGAGCGTCCTCCGCCACCCGCCCGGTGTCACGGATCTTGCGCAGCAAACCCATCCCAGTACTCCCGCAGACGAAGGGATCAGAGGCGAACAGGTGCGACGTCCCGTACGAGGCACGAGCGAAGGCGGCCGCCCTTCGGTATCAGAGCGCTGACCATCACACCGAAGGGCGGCCGCCGGTCCAGGGCCGTCTACGACGGAGGTTTGGGCTCCGTCGAGACGGTCCGCAGATCGGCGAGCAGCCCGGCCTGATTGGCCAGCACGCCCGACAGGATGGTGCGTGCCACCTTGAGCAGCTCCGCCACATGCGGGCTCGTCAGCGAGTAGTAAACGGTCGAACCCTCCTTGCGGGTTACGACCAGATGCGCGCGCCGCAGCACGGCCAGTTGCTGGGAGAGGTGCGCGGGTTCGATGCCCACCTCGGGCAGCATCTCCGCGACCGCGTGCTCACGCTCGCTGAGCAGCTCGAGCACCCTGATCCGCGCAGGGTGTCCGAGTGTCTTGAAGAACTCGGCCTTGAGTTGATACAGCGGCGTACTCACCGAACCGGCCTCCTGCGCTGCCCGTCGGCGACCGGTCGAACAGGCCGTCGCCGTGAGTGCTCCGTGCATGGCTTCCGCCCGGAAATCATCAGCATGCGGCCATCCTCGCCCCTGAACACCAGGCTGATGACCTCTGGAATTGCTAACATTAGCAAGTCTGAAGGCTTGAAGAGGGAGATTCCATGCGGATCCCGAGGCCGCGCGGCGCGAGCGGCTCCTTACTCACCTGTCCAACCCGCCGCCCCGCGTGCCCCGTGCCGCTGCTGCCGAGCCCCTGTCGCAAGCTCCGTCGACCTGCGTGCGGAGAGGCGGGATCGTGGCCCTCAGCTGGCACTGCGTCGAACGGAACGGCGTGACGATCCTGGCCGTGTGCGGTCGTCTGTGCGTCGAGGACACCGTCCGGTTCACCGAAGCCCTCGCCTCGGCGCTCTCGCGCACCGCCCGGCCCGTCCTCCTCGACCTGGGCGGGCTGCACACCTGGCACCCGGAGCGCGCGGCCGCCGTCCTCGCCGCGGCCCGCACGGTCACCCACCAAGCCCGCCCGCTGGCCGTGTGCGGCACAGGTCACCTGCTGCGACACGGCCCTGGCGGCGACCGGCTCGGTCCGGCCAGGGTGTACGCGGACCGGGCCAGCGCGCTGACCGCGCTGGCCGACCACTCGCCTTGAGCAGGCTGGGCGGCCGACACCTGCTCTCCTGACGGCCTTTGACGCCCGCCGGGGCGGCTTGCCCGGCGTCGGTCCGGTTGCTGTAGTCAGCTGGGCCAGCCGCCGGTGCGCCATTCCTGCGGCTCGTCCGGCCCGTCGGGCTCCGTGCCGCGTTGTGTCCGGTGTGCGGTGAGTGCGGCGGCCAGGTCGCAGTCGACGACGGGTCCGGTGCCGCGGGCGAGGACCCAGCCGATGGCGCCGGTGAACCGGTGGGCGGCGTCCTGGCCGAGGTGTCCCGCGACGGAGAGGATGGCGAAGTCCTGCTCGATCGTGTACCGCCACTCGATGGTCATGATCGTCGTCAACTGCCTTTCGTACGCTGCCGCGTGTGCGGGCCACGGATACGGATCACAGGGGCAGCGTGATCCAGATGCTCTTGCCGCCGCCGTCGGCGTCCCCGCGCACGACTGCCGTGCCCGCCAGGCCCAGGGTGAGTTCGACGACCGTGGCCAGGCCGCCGCCCTCCGTGCCGGTGGCCGCGCCGTAGAGGGCGGGCTGGTAGGGGTGACGGTCGTGGACGCCGAAGGCGAAGGTGCCGTCGTCGGCCGCATAGATGACGGTGACCTGTGGGGAGGCCACGGCGGCGTGCCGCACGGCGTTGGTGACCAACTCGCTGAGGATCAGCAGGGCCGGCGCCACAGCCGGGTGGCGACGGCTGATGCTCCATTCGTCCAGGACCTGTTCAGCGGTCTCCCGGGCCACGCGCACCGCGGACGGCATCGTCGGCAGGGTCAGCACGTGCCGGTAGGGCAGGGCCGCACGGTCGGTCGCCATCATGCCTCCGCACGGGCGAGCCGGAATCCGCTCACGGTCAAGTGGAAGGGCTCGGCACCGGAGGCCTCGACCGGTCGGCGCGGGGCGGCAGCTGTGCTCATCGGATGGATTCCTCGCGGCGGTATGGGCGTTCTGGGCGGGGACGGCGGACAGCGCCCCGGCGCACCATCTAACGAATTGCAAAATTTTGCAATTCAGCGAGTCCATCTATCCTCAAGGGGCAACACCAAGATCCCTCGCCGAACGTCGAAATGGACCGTGCCGATGACCGACCACCTGCCGCCGTGCCCCGAATGCTCCAGCGCGTACACCTACGAGATGGGGGCGCTCCTGGTCTGCCCGGAGTGCGGGCACGAGTGGTCGCCCGCGGCCGCCGACACCGCGACCGGCACCGCGGCCGGCTCCGATTCCAAGGTCATCAGGGATTCCGTCGGGAACGTGCTCGCCGACGGCGACACGGTCACGGTGGTCAAGACCCTGAAGGTCAAGGGCAGCCCGACCGGGATCAAGGCGGGCACCAAGGTACGCGGCATCCGCCTCGTGGACGGCGTCGACGGCCACGACATCGACTGCAGGATCGACGGCTTCGGCTCCATGCAGCTCAAGTCCAGCGTGGTCAAGAAGGCCTGACCCCGGCGGGGCCTGTCCGTCACCCGCGCCGGAAGGCCTCGGCGGTCTCCTCCGGCACGTCGAGAACGATGGTGTGGGAGCTCTCGATCCGGGACACGATGGCTTCGCGGGGCCCTTGCCGCCAGGCGTCGCCGGCGTAGAACGCCTCTTCCTGTTCGCGGTGCTCCTCGAGCGAGGCGAACGCGCGGATCAGGTACGCCTCCTCGTGCCCGCCCTCGGCCACCAGCGAAGCCCCGCAGTCCACCACCCGGATGCCGGCCTTCTCCAGCAAGGGCACCGACTCCTCCCGCATCACGCGCACGAACTCGTCGCCGGTGCCGGGCTTCAGCCGGTAGGTGCGGATCTCAAGAATCACAGTCAGTCTCCTGCGGTATGCGGGTCCTTGTCGGCACGAACACCTCGTGCACGTAACCCACGGAGACTACGGGCAGCCACTGACATCCCCGCCAGGCGGACGATCGCCCCGTCTTCACGGTCGGAGTGCCGTTCGTGACCGGCCGGTTCCCGCCTGGGCGGCGCCACCGACCGGGCCCGTCTTGTCGACCGCTCACTCCCGTAGTGCGTCCGCCACCGTGCCGCCCGCCTCGGCGGCACGGCCGCCGCGCCACGGCGGAGCCGTCGTCCGGCGGCCCTGGAGCCAGGCGTGGGCGGCCTTGTCGGTCTGGCGGCGCAGCCGGTCGAGGAGCTGGTCGATGAGCTCCCGCCCGCGTGATCCTTACCTCGCCGGTAACGGCGGGCAGCCCGGGACGGCTCACGACGGTGGCGATCTTCGCCTGCGCGTAGGCCAGGACCTCGTCGTCCACCTCGCCGCGGTCCGCACAGGAACACCGTGGCGACGTCGGGCAGTTCGACGTCGTCGAGGTCCATCAGGCCGACGCGGGCGTCGGGGAGCCGCTCGGTGAGTTCGCGGATCTCGGCGCGCGGGCCGTGGGCGACGGGGGAGCGGTCGGCGTGCAGGACGAGCACGGGGTGGGGTCGAACGGCCCCGCCCAGTCGGGAACATCGGCCCCGCGAGCCGGTCGGGAACAGGGCCGGACGGCGCCCCGAGGGCCCCCGACGGCCCTGTCCGCGGCCCTCCGCGCGGACGAGCATCGAATGCGGAGACATCCGCGGACCCCGCGGACGCCCGCGCGAACCGATGCGGAGGCAAGCGATGACGACGACGGCCCCGACAGGCGTGGCGGCACCCGAGTCCGGGTCCGCGTGGCGCGGCTTCGCGGGCGAGCGGTGGCGGGAGCGCGTCGACGTGCGTGACTTCATCCAGGCCACCTACGCGCCCTACGAGGGCGACGCGGCCTTCCTGACCGGACCCACGGACCGCACCCGCGCCGTCTGGCGGAAGGTCAGCGCGCTGTTCCCCGAAGAGCGGCGCAAGGGCGTCCTCGACGTCGACACCGCCACACCCTCGACGATCACGTCGCACGCGCCCGGATACATCGACCGGGACCTGGAGCTCATCGTCGGCCTGCAGACCGACGCCCCGCTGAAGCGCGCGATCATGCCGAACGGCGGCCTCCGCATGGTCGAGAACAGCCTGCGGGCCTACGGCTACCGGCCCGACCCCTTCGTGACGAAGGTCTTCGGCACCTACCGCAAGACCCACAACGACGGCGTGTTCGACGCCTACACGCCCACCATGAGGGCCGCCCGCAAGGCCGGGATCATCACGGGCCTGCCGGACGCCTACGGCCGCGGCCGCATCATCGGCGACTACCGGCGCGTCGCGCTGTACGGCACGGACCGGCTGATCGCCGCCAAGCGCGCCGAGCACGCCCTGCTGGACGCCCGCCCCTCCACCGAGCACGTCATCCGCGACCGCGAGGAACTCGCCGAGCAGATCAGGGCGTTGGAGGAGCTGACGCACATGGCGGCCGCCTACGGCTGTGACGTCACCCGCCCCGCCACCACCGCCCACGAGGCCGTGCAGTGGCTGTACCTCGGCTACCTCGCCGCGGTGAAGGAGCAGAACGGCGCGGCGATGTCCCTCGGCCGCACCTCGACCTTCCTGGACGTCTACCTCCAGCGGGACCTCGACGAGGGCACCCTCGACGAGCGCCGCGCCCAGGAGCTCATCGACGACTTCGTGATCAAGCTGCGGATCGTACGGTTCCTGCGCACGCCCGAGTACGACGCCCTGTTCTCCGGCGACCCGACCTGGGTGACGGAGTCCATCGGCGGCATCGGCGCGGACGGACGCCCCCTGATCACCCGCACCTCCTTCCGCTTCCTGCAGACCCTGTACAACCTCGGCCCCGCCCCCGAACCCAACCTCACGATCCTGTGGTCGCCCCGACTCCCGTCCGGATTCAAGGAGTTCTGCGCCCGCGTCTCCATCGACACCAGCGCGGTCCAGTACGAGTCCGACGAGCTGACGCGGCCGGTCACGGGCGACGACACCGCGATCGCCTGCTGCGTCTCCGCGATGGCCGTGGGACGGCAGATGCAGTTCTTCGGGGCGCGCGTCAACCTCGCCAAGGCGCTCCTGTACGCCGTCAATGGCGGCCGGGACGAGCTCACCGGCGAGCAGATCGCCCCCGAGGCCCCGGCTCTGAGCGGTGAGTACCTGGAGTACGACGAGCTGTCGGCGGCGTACGACCACATGCTGGACTGGCTGGCGGAGACCTACGTCGACGCGCTCAACGTCATCCACTACATGCACGACAAGTACGCCTACGAGCGCATCGAGATGGCGCTGCACGACCACCCCGTACACCGCTTCATGGCCTGCGGGATCGCCGGGCTCTCGGTCGCCGCCGACAGCCTGTCCGCCGCCAAGTACGCCCGGGTGAAGGTGATCCGGGACGAGAAGGGCCTGGCCGTCGACTACGAAACCGAGGGCGCGTACCCGGCCTACGGCAACAACGACGACCGCGCCGACGCGCTCGCCGTCGGCCTGGTGGAGTCGTTCATGGCGAAGGTGCGCAAGCACCCCACCTACCGCAACGCCGAACACACCCAGTCCGTGCTCACCATCACCTCCAACGTCGTCTACGGCAAGCACACCGGCAACACCCCCGACGGGCGCCGCGCCGGACAGCCCTTCGCCCCCGGCGCCAACCCGATGAACGGCCGCGACCGGCACGGCGTGGTCGCCTCGGCGCTGTCCGTGGCGAAGATCCCCTACGAGCAGGCGCGCGACGGCGTCTCCCTGACCACCACGATCACCCCCGAGGGCCTGGGCCACCACCCGTCCGACAGGCCCGGCAACCTCGTCGGCATCCTCGACGCCTACACGGCGTCCGGCGGCTTCCACATGAACGTCAACGTCCTGGACCGCGCCGTCCTCGAGGACGCCATGGACCACCCGGAGAAGTACCCGGAGCTGACCATCCGGGTCTCCGGCTACGCCGTCAACTTCGTCCGCCTCACGCGCGAGCAGCAACGCGACGTGATCAGCCGCACCTTCCACGGGGCACTGTGAAGACCACGACCGGCCGGGTGACGGGGCGCGTCCACTCCTGGGACCTGTCCACGGGCGTGGACGGCCCCGGCACCCGGTTCGTGCTGTTCGTCAGCGGCTGCCCGCTGCGCTGCCTGTACTGCGCCAACCCCGACACCTGGCACCTGCGCGACGGGCGGCTGACCACCGTCGACGAGGTCATGGCGGAGATCGACACGTACCGGCCGTTCGTCACCACCGCCGGGGGAGGAGTGACGCTCACCGGCGGCGAGCCGCTGCTCCAGCCCGCCTTCACCGGCGCCCTCCTGCGCCGCTGCAAGGAGGCGGGGCTGCACACCGCCCTGGACACCTCCGGCTTCCTCGGCGCCCGCGCCGACGACGCGCTGCTCGCCGACACCGACCTGGTGCTGCTCGACATCAAGTCCTTCGACATCGCCGCCTACCGGAGGCTGACCGGGGGCGAACTCGCCCCCACCCTCAGCTTCGCCACCCGCATGGACCGGCTCGGCACCGCCGTATGGGTCCGCTACGTCCTGGTGCCCGGCTGGACCGACGCCGAGGCCGCCGTCGACGGCCTCGGCGCGTTCCTCGCCGGGCTGCACACCGTCGACCGCGTGGACGTCCTGCCGTTCCACAAGCTCGGCGCCCACAAGTACGACGCCCTCGGCATCCCCTTCACACTGCGCGACACGCCGGCACCGAGCCCCGAGCTCACCGAGCGGGTGCGCGAGCAGTTCCGGGCGCACGGCCTGCGGGCGTTCTGACCTCAAGCACCACTGAACTGCACCTCACGCACACCACTGAACTGCACCTCACGCACCACAGAGCCGCACCTCAAGCACTACAGAGCAGCGAAGGGCAGGAGAAATGACCATGCGTCATGTCGTCGTCGGGGTGGACGGCTCCCCGGTCGCCGTGCGGGCCCTCGACCGGGCCGCGGAGGAAGCCCAACGGCGCCGCGCCGCCCTGCGCGTCGTGTACGCCGTGCCCGACCGTGACGAGGCGGGACCGGTCCTCGCGGCCGCCGCCTCCCGGGTACGTGCCCGGTGCCCCGGAGTGCCCGTCGTCACCTCGGCCGTCGAAGGCGGCGCGGCCCACGTGCTGGCGCGTGAAGGGCGCGGCGCCGACCTCACCGTCGTGGGCACCCGGGGACTCGGCGGCCTCGTCGGGCCGCTGCTCGGCTCGGTGAGCCTGCGGCTGGCCGCGCGGACCCGAAGTCCCTTACTCGTCGTACGAGGAGACCGTCCGCGCCGCCCCATGGGCACGGTGCTGCTGGGCGTCGAGAGCGACGCCGACGCCGACGCCGCGGCGTACGCCTTCGCCGATGCCGAACGCCGCCATGTGCGAGTGAACGTCCTGCACGCCTGGACACGGGGGCTCCTGGCGCCCGCACTGCCTTCGCCCATGTCCGCGACGAGCCCGGCGCAGGAGGAGGCGGTCCGGCGCGTCAGGAGCGAGGAGGCCGTGCCCCGCTTCTCCGTGGCCGCGCTGCGCGAGCGATACCCCGGGGTCGGCATCGAGGCGCGCACGGTCCGCACCGGCCCCGCGCACGCGCTGCTCGACGCCACCCGCGACTCCGACGTGGTCGTCATCGCCGCCCACCGCCGCCCCGGCCGGGCCAAGGCGCACCTGGGACCGGTGACCCGCGCCCTGCTCCACCACTCCCACTGCCCGGTCGTGATCGTCCCGGCCGGTAGGTGACGTCACCCCGTCCCGGGCCGCCGACTCGGCCCGGGACGGGGCGGTGGCCGGACGACCGCCTCATGTGCCGGCGTGCTGGTCCGCCTCGGTCAGGAGGATGCCGGTGACCAGGTCGGGGCGGATGCGGACCGCGTAGTCCATCGTCTGCTGCACCCAGGGGTGCAGCAGCGCCTGGTAGCGGGCCAGCTCCCGGGCGTCGGTCACCAGGTGGGCGTAGCCGGTGGCCACCACGCTCCAGCCCAGGTGCGTGTCCGGGTCGATGGCGTCGGCCTCGTAGGCGACGACCACGCCGGACGGGCCGGTCTGCCGGGTGTGGGAGGTCAGCGCCGCGCGTTCGTGGGTGCGGATGACGATGTCGCCGTCGTCCAGGACGTGGTTGACGGGACGGATGCTCGGCAGCGCGTGCCGGGTGAAGACGATCCTGCCCAAGGACACGGTGCCGAGCAGCCGCAGGGCTTCGGCGCTTTCGAGCTCGACGCTCCGGCGCGGCCCGGGAGAGGCCGGGCGCCGCCTGTCAGTTCCCATGGTCAACTTCCGTATGGACTCGCCGGTCGCACCGTGCCCTCGTCGAGGGCACCCACCGCCCCATCGAATCATCGTTCGGACGCGCCGAGGCAGGGCCGTACGGCCCTGCCTCGGACCGGTGGTCCCTACGGGCGCGGCACCGCGACCGTGCCGTAGTAGGCCGTGCGCATGATCTCCTGCATGTCGTCGAGCATCGGCAGGCGCGGGTTCGCGGGCGCGCACTGGTCCTCGTAGGCGTTGAGGGCCTGCTGGGGCAGGGCGTCGAGGAAGGCGTGCTCGTCGACGCCCAGGGCCTGGAACGACGGCTCGATGCCGACGGCGTCCCGCAGCCGCTCCACCGCGCGGGCGAGCGACTCCACCCCCTCCTGCGGGGTGGCGGCGGGCAGGCCGAGGGTGCGGGCGATGTCCTGGAAGCGTTCGGGGGCGCGGTAGTCCTCGTACTTCGGCCAGCCCGTGAGCTTCGTGGGCACGGTGCCGTTGTAGCGGATGACGTGCGGCAGCAGGACCGCGTTGGTGCGGCCGTGCGCGATGTGGAAGGTCGCGCCCAGGGTGTGGGACATGGCGTGGACGATGCCGAGGAAGGCGTTGCCGAAGGCCATGCCCGCGATGGTGCCCGCGTTGTGCATCTTCTCGCGCGCGTCCGGCCGGGCCGCCCGGTCGTTCACCGCCGCCTCGATGTGGTCGAAGACCATCCGGATCGCCTGCAGGGCCGGGCCGTCGGTGAAGTCGTTGGCGTACACCGACACATACGCCTCGATGGCGTGGGTGAGGGCGTCGAAGCCGCTGTCCGCGGCCAGGGCCGGGGGCAGGTCGGTGGTCAGCAGCGGGTCGACGATGGCCACGCTGGGGGTGAGCGCGTAGTCGGCCAGGGGGTACTTCCTGCCGGTGGCCGGGTCGGAGATGACCGCGAAGGGGGTGACCTCGGCTCCCGTCCCGGAGGTGGTGGGCACGCACACCAGGCGGGCGCGCGCACCGAGCACGGGGAAGCGGAAGGCGCGCTTGCGGATGTCGGAGAACTTGTGCCGCATGTCGGCGAAGTCGATGTCCTTGCCGTCGGCCTGCTGCTCGTACAGCAGCCACATCACCTTGGCCGCGTCCATGGGGGATCCGCCGCCGAGCGCGACGATGGTGTCGGGACGGAAGTCCCGCATGAGGCGGGCGCCGCGCTGGACGGAGTCGATGCTCGGCTCGGGCTCGACGTCGTCGATGATCTGTACGGTGACGGGCTCCCGGCGCCGTTGCAGGACGTGGTTGACGCGGTCCACGAAGCCGAGGCGGGTCATGGTCGCGTCGGTGACGACGGTGACGCGGTGCACGCCCGGCATGTCGGCGAGGTACCGGATGGCCTGCGGCTCGAAGTAGACCTTCGGCGGGATCTTGAACCACTGCATGTTGTTGCGGCGCGCGGTGAGCCGCTTGATGTTGAGCAGCTGGACGGCCGAGACGTTGTTGGACACCGACGTGCTGCCCCACGATCCGCAGCCCAGCGTCAGCGACGGCAGCAGGTGGTTGTAGATGCCGCCGATCGCACCCTGCGACGACGGGGCGTTGACGATGATCCGCACGGCCTTCAGACGGCTGCCGAAGGCCTCCGCGAGCGCCGGGTCCTCGGTGTGGATGACGGCGCTGTGGCCCTGGCCGTGGAAGGCGACCATGTCGGCGGCCAGCTCGAAGCCCTGCCGGGTGGAGGCGGCGCGCAGGACGGCGAGCACCGGGCAGAGCTTCTCGCGCGTGAGCGGCTCGTCCGGGCCGACCCGCTCCGCCCCGACCAGAATGACCGAGGTGTCGGCGGGCACGCCGAAGCCCGCCTGCTCGGCGATCCACGCCGGACTCCGGCCGACGGCCGCGGAGTTGACCTTGGGCTCGCAGCCCGAGCCCGCGGCACCGGCGGGAAACAGGAACGCCTCCAGCTTCGCCTTCTCCTCGGCGGTGGCCAGATGGGCGTGCAGGGCGCGGAACTCGGCGAGCGCCGCGTCGTGGATCTCGTCGTCGAGGATGACGGCCTGCTCGGAGGCGCAGATCATGCCGTTGTCGAACGCCTTGGACAGCACCAGGTCGTTGACCGCCCGGCGCAGCCGCGCGCTCTTGTGCACATACGCGGGTACGTTGCCCGCGCCCACGCCCAGGGCCGGCTTGCCCGCCGAATAGGCCGCCTTGACCATGGCGTTGCCGCCGGTGGCGAGGATCAGCGCGACGCCCGGGTGACGCATCAGGGCGCCGGTCGCCTCGAGTGAAGGGGCCTCGATCCACTGGACGCAGTGCTCCGGCGCGCCCGCGGCGACGGCCGCGTCACGGACGATCCGTGCCGCCTCGGCGCTGCATCGCTGTGCGGAGGGGTGGAAGGCGAACACGACCGGGTTGCGGGTCTTCAGGGCGAGCAGCGCCTTGAAGATCGTGGTGGAGGTGGGGTTGGTGACGGGCGTGACCGCGCACACCACCCCCACCGGTTCGGCGATCTCCACCATGTCCTCGGTGGCGTCGCGGGCGATGACGCCGACGGTCTTCATCGGGCCCATGCTGTGCGTGACGTGCTCACAGGCGAACATGTTCTTGACGGCCTTGTCCTCGAAGACGCCGCGCCCGGTCTCCGCGACCGCGAGCCCGGCCAGCGCGGTGTGCTGGTCCAGGGCGGCGACCGAGGCCTTGTTCACGATGTGGTCGACCTGCTCCTGGGTGAGGGGCTCGTAGTCGGCGAGCGCCTTGAGCCCGGCCGTCACCAGCCGGTCCACGGCGACGGTGATGTCGGATGGCGCGTCGGCGGGCGGAGCGGTCCGGGGGCGGTCGTCGTGGCGGGTCATGAGGGGTGCCTCCGTCGTCGAGAGCGGGAGCCGCACAGCACGGGCGGCGCGGGGGCGGGGACCGGTCCCGCCCTCACAAGCAGCCTCGCGCGGACCCGGTGCGCGCCCCAGGACCCGATGGACCCCGAGCGGGGCCTGACCGGTCTCCAACCGGCGGGGCCGGGTGGCCCTGCCCCCCGGGGGCACCGGCGGATTTCAGCCCGCCCACGACGCCGACGCCCCCCGTCGACCCGCCAGGCCTGCCGGAGGACACGCGGGACGTCTCCGGGACGGCCGAGGACCCCGTCCAGCGTGACCACGCCGTCCCGGACCGCGACGGTCACGTCCGCGCGGGGCAGACCGGCGAGGGTCAGCACGTCGAGCACGTCCTGATGGATCTCCCCATCCGTCCCACTTCCTTGGCCCGGTCGGCGAACGGACGTCGTGCCGGGCGCGTCACCTGCTGTCGCTGTCCTCCGTGTCGCCGAGCGCCGCACGACCGGCCTCCAGGCGGGCCACCGGGACGCGGAACGGGGAGCACGAGACGTAGTCGAGGCCTGCCGCGTGGAAGAAGCGGACGGACTCGGGGTCGCCGCCGTGCTCGCCGCAGATCCCGATCTTCAGGTCGGGCCGCTCGGCGCGGCCCTCGGCCACGGCGATCCGGATCAGCCGGCCCACGCCCTCCTGGTCGATCGTCTCGAACGGCGACACCTTGAAGATGCCCTTGTCCAGGTAGGCGGCGAAGAACGCCGCCTCGACGTCGTCGCGGGAGAAGCCCCAGGTGGTCTGCGTGAGGTCGTTCGTGCCGAAGGAGAAGAACCGGGCCTCGCGCGCGATGCGGCCCGCGGTGAGGGCGGCCCTCGGCAGCTCGATCATCGTGCCGACCGGGCACTGGACCGCAATGCCCGAGGCGGCGGAGACCTCCGCCTGCACCCGCTCCACCTCCGCCCGCACCAGGCGCAGTTCCTCGACCGTGTCGATCAGCGGGACCATGATCTCCGCCCGCGGGTCCCCGCCCGCCCGCTTGCGCTCCACGACCGCCTCGGCGACGGCCCGTACCTGCATGGCGACGAGGCCGGGCGCCACCAGGCCCAGGCGCACGCCGCGCAGGCCGAGCATCGGGTTCTCCTCGTGCATGCGGTTCACGGCGTCGAGCAGCTCGGCGTCGTGCGCGCTGGGCGGGCTGCCGTGCGCCTCGGCGGCGGCCAGGCGGACGGCCAGTTCGGTGCGGTCCGGCAGGAACTCGTGCAGCGGCGGGTCGAGGAGGCGGATGGTGACCGGAAGGCCGTCCATCGCCTCCAGAATGCCGACGAAGTCCCGGCGCTGGAGAGGGAGCAGCGCGTCGAGGGCCCGCTCGCGTTCGCCGTCGGTACGGGCCAGGATCATCGCCTCGACCAGTCGCCGCCGGTCGCCGAGGAACATGTGCTCGGTGCGGCACAGGCCGATCCCCTCGGCACCGAACCGCCGGGCCCGGGCGGCGTCCTCGGGAGTGTCCGCGTTCGCCCGCACACCCAGGCGCCGCACGCCGTCGGCCCGGCCCAGGGCGCGGTCCACGGCGTCGACCAGGGCGCCCGAGCGCTCGCCCGTCTCGAAGTACCGCATCACCGCGGAGTCCACGAGCGGCACCGCCCCGGCGTACACAGCGCCCGCGGAGCCGTCGACCGAGATGACCGTGCCCTCCTCGACGAGGACGCCGCCCGCGGTGAAGCGGCGCCCCTGCGGGTCCACGGCGAGCTCCTCGGCGCCGCACACACAGACCTTGCCCATACCGCGGGCGACCACCGCCGCGTGACTGGTCTTGCCGCCGCGCGACGTCAGCACGGCCTGGGCCGCGACCATGCCGGGCAGGTCGTCCGGGGTGGTCTCCTGCCGTACGAGGACGACCTTCTCTCCGGCCGCGGCACGCCGGACGGCCTCGGCGCAGTCGAACACCGCGGCACCGACGGCGGCGCCCGGCGACGCCGGGATCCCGTGCGCCAGCGCGGCACCGACCGCCGCGGTGTCGAACCGCGGGAACATCAGCCGGGCCAGACCCTCGCCGCCGACACGGGCCAGCGCCTCGTCGGGAGTGATCAGGCCCTCGTCGGCCAGCTCGGCGGCGAGGGCGAACGCGGCCTCGGCGGTGCGCTTGCCCACCCGGGTCTGCAGCATCCACAGCGTGCCGCGCTCGATGGTGAACTCGATGTCGCACAGGTCCCGGTAGTGCGACTCCAGCGTCCGCAGATGGCCGCGCAGCCGGTCGTACGACGTCGGGTCCAGACGTTCCAGTTCGGTCAGCGGGACGGTGTTGCGGAGGCCCGCGACGACGTCCTCGCCCTGCGCGTCGGCCAGGTAGTCGCCGTACGGGCCGCGACGCCCGGTGGCCGGGTCGCGGGTGAAGGCGACGCCGCTGCCCGAGTCGGCCCCCAGGTTGCCGAAGACCATGCGCTGCACGGTGACGGCGGTGCCCAGGTCGTCGGGGATGCGCTCACGACGGCGGTAGAGCCGGGCGCGCTCGCCGTTCCAGGACGCGAAGACGGCGCGGATGGACCGGCGCAGCTGCTCGGCCGGGTCCTGCGGGAACTCCTCACCGGTCTCCCGCCTGATGAGCTCCTTGTAGGCGTCGACCAGGCCCGCGAGGTCCGACGCGTCCAGCCGCAGGTCGTCCGCGGTACCCCGGGACGCCTTCAGACGGGCGAGCTCCCGCTCGAACAGCGCGGAGTCGACGCCCATCACCGTGCTGCCGAACATCTGGAGGAGGCGGCGGTAGGAGTCCCAGGCGAAGCGCTCGCTCCCGGACACCTTGGCGAGCCCCCGGACGGCGTCGTCGGTGAGACCGATGTCGAGGATCGTCTCCATCATGCCCGGCATGGAGAAGCGCGCCCCGGACCGCACGGAGACCAGCAGGGGATCGTCCGGCTGCCCGAGCCGCCGCCCCGCCGTCCGCTCCAGGGCGGCCAGGTGGGCCGCGACCTCGTCGGCCAGGCCGTCCGGCTCGCCGCCCGCGGTCAGGAACGCGCAGCAGGCCTGCGTGGTGACGGTGAAACCGGGTGGTACGGGAAGGCCCAAACGGGTCATCTCGGCCAGGTTGGCGCCCTTGCCGCCGAGCAGCTCGGCCATGTCGCGGCTGCCCTCGGTGAACGCGTACACGTACGGGACCATGGCGGTGTGCTCTTCCTTCCGGCGTCGGGGACAGGGCCGGGCCCGGGCCGGCCGCCGCGGGGTGCGGGGCGGCCGGCGAGCCGCGGGCGCGCACCGGGCGGGAGAGGGGCGCGGGTCGGTCACAAGTCGCGGGTCACAAGTCGCGGGTCGCGGGTCGCGGGTCGCGGGTCGCGACGGGACGCTCCGTGGTCCACGCCGTCGGTCCTGCCGGTGTGTGCGGTCCCAGCGTCCGGCGTGCCCGCGCGCCGCGGCAGGTCCTTGACGTCCCCGACCCGGGGCCGCCCGGCCCCGGGTCGCGTGCTGATCGGCCCCTGCCGCGGCTGCGCGGGCCTCAGTCGTGCGGTACGACGGCGACGGGGGCGGCCGCGTGGTGCAGGACGGCGTGGGCGACCGGCCCGATGCGCATGCCGAGCGCGGGGCGGTGCGTCCGGCGCCCGACCACCACCAGGGCCGCCTGCGCGGCGGCCTTCAGAACGACGCCGGAGGTGTGCGAAAGCTCCACGACGGGGGAGACGGGGACGCGCGGATACTTCTCGCGCCACGGCTTCAGGGCCTCCACCAGCGCCTGCCGCGCCTGCCCCGTGATGCCGCCCTCCTGACTGGCCAGCTGCCCGACGACGGCGCCGTACCCGTACAGGGGCGGCAGCTTCGGCGCGTGCACCGCGCGCAGGCCGGTCCCACGGGCCGCGGCCGCGCCGAAGGCGAAGTCCAGGAGCGGCTCGGGAAGCTCGCCCGGCTCCTGGACGCCGACGACCACGTCACCGCTGGCCGGTTCGGCGGCCGAGCGCGGGTCGGCCCGGACCATGACCACCGGGCGCTGCGCCCGAGCCAGCACCTGCTGCCCGACGGAGCCCAGCAGAAAACCGGCGACGGCCCCGTGGCCGCTGGAGCCGAGGACGAGCATCTCGGCCGTCTCCGCCTGGCCGAGCAGCACCTCGCTAGCCGTGTCGGAGACGAGCTGGGTGCTGACCTCCAGGCCCGGATACCGTCCGTGCACCTGTTCCTCGGCCTCCCGCAGCACGCGCAGGGCCCAGCCCTTCTGGGTCTCCAGGTCCTGCGCGACCGGCACGTCCTGCTGCCGCCAGATCCAGGCCTGTACCAGCCGCAGCGGAAGACCGCGGAGCTGTGCCTCGCGGGCGGCCCAGTCGACGGCGGCCAGGCTCTCGGGGGAGCCGTCGAGGCCGGCGGTGATGGAGCGAATCATGGAGACCTCCTTGTTCGGTGCGACGGGCGTTCGGTGACACGGGCCGCGGTCGAGTGCGCCGACCCTCGATGAAAGCCTCACCGCGCAGGATCCGCGACTCCAGGGGCCGACGGTCCCCGCCCGCGGGAAACAGGGCCGACCGGCACGGGCCGTGCGGGCCCGCGTCACCCAGGTTCACCGTCGTCGGTGAGGCCGCCACGGCCGAGCGGGCCCTGCTCGATCCCACGGCCACCACCAAGCTCATGGCCCGGCTCCGCGGTGAACAGGACAAGGAGCAGGAGCAGGAGCCGGACGCCCTGCCCGGCCTGCGCGACCGCGAGTGCGAGGTCCTCGCCCTGATCGGCGAGGGCCTGACCAGCCGCCAGATCGGCCGGCGCCGCTACCTCGCGGAGAAGACCGTCAAGAACCACATCTCCCGGCTCCTCGCCGAGCTCGGCGTGGAGCGGCGCGTCCAGGCCGCGGTGATCGCCACTGCCGGGCTCATCCTGGTGACTCGATGTGCCGGTCGCACGGTGCGTCTGCGTGGTCCAGGACGTCGCGACAGTGGCTCCACGCCCCCTCGGACAGCAGCGGGCGCCACCGGGTGAACAGGTCGAGCAGCGCGGTGCCGTGGCGGGCCCGGAAGTCCGGGCTGATCGTGGCGATGTCCAGCTCGTTGGCGGCGGTCAGCTCGGCGAAGTCGTGGCGCGCCCGGACATCCGGGTGCAACGTCGTGCCGGTGAACCGGTCGCGGAACCGGCCCCCGGCAGCGGGCAGTTCACGGTACGAGGACGCGCGGTCGCAGGACGCGTAGCGGTAGACGATCGCCTCGGCCTCGACGCCGATCGCCTCGGTGAGGTCCGGGCGTCGCCCCAGGTCGAGCAGCGGGACCGGGAACCCGTCGGTGCCGTAGAAGGCGTGGCACAGCCCGGCCGACACCAGGGCGGGGCGGGCGCCCCACGACGCGAGCAGGGCGCTGACGCGTCGCAGGTGCGCGAGGAGCGTGCCGCCGGGGTGCTCGATCTCCTCGGCCCCGGCCGCCCGCAGCATCGCCAGCGCGTCCGCGGTCATTCCGCCTTCATCCGCCCGAACCCGGCCCGTACTCGGCTCGTATCCGTCATTCACACGTCGGCGCCTCGCTCACGGCCTCGCCCTCGCCCTGCCGCAGGACGAGTTGGCGGTCCAGCTCGGCGCGCAGATCCGGGGCGAGGACGCCCGTGCGGCCCCATTCGATGAGCTGCTCGGCCACGGTGCGCAGCTTGGTGTTGGTCCGCATCGACATCTCGCGCAGGACGTCCCAGGCCTCGGCCGGGGACATCTGCCCCACGGCGAGCAGGACGCCGACGGCCTGGTCGGCCGTCGCGTGCGACCAGACCGCCTGCTTGAGGTGCTCGACCTCGTCCTCCAGCTCCTGCACCTTCGCAGGGGTGATCACGATTTCCTCGGGGTCGTGGCCCGAACCGCGTTCATCCGGCGTCAAGGAGACCTCCGTGGGTGCTGACGGCTGCATGTACAGAGTTCCCGAAGGCCACCGGGCGTGCAACACTCTTCCGCCCAGCGGCCGAGAGCAGTCACAACAAATGCGGGCATGCCAACTGGGCGCGATCTACGCTGACTTCCCCGTCAGCCGCACACGCCGTACGAGGAGTGCTCGTGAACGCCACCCCCGCCGACAGCCACACCGTGATCCAAGTGCGCGGAGCGCGCGAGAACAACCTGAAGGACGTCTCGCTCGACCTGCCCAAGCGGCGGCTCACCGTGTTCACCGGGGTGTCCGGGTCCGGCAAGTCCTCGCTGGTCTTCGGGACCATCGCCGCCGAGTCGCAGCGGCTCATCAACGAGACGTACACCGCCTTCATCCAGTCGTTCATGCCGAGCGTGGGCCGCCCCGACGTCGACGAGCTGCGCAACCTCAGCGCGGCGATCGTCGTCGACCAGGAGCGGATGGGCGCCAACGCGCGCTCCACGGTGGGCACCGCCACGGACGCGTACACGATGCTGCGCATCATCTTCAGCCGCCTGGGCGTGCCGAACATCGGGACCTCCGGCGCGTTCAGCTTCAACCTGCCCGACGGCATGTGTCCCGAGTGCGAGGGGACCGGCGAGGTGTCGACCGTCGACGTCGACCAGCTCGTGGACCGGGACCTGTCGCTGAACGAGGGCGCCGTCACCGTTCCGTACTACGCGGTGGACTCCTGGAGCTGGCAGATCCTGGTCAACTCCGGCTTCTACGACCCCGACAAGAAGCTCAGGGACTTCACCGCGGAGGAGTGGGAGGCGCTGCTGCACAAGGGCCCGGTGAAGGTGAGGGTGGGGTCCAACGGCTTCACGTACGAAGGTCTCGTCGCGAAGATGCAGCGGAGCTGGCTCGCCAAGGACCGCGACGCCCTGCAGCCGCACATCCGCAGCTTCGTCGACCGGGCCGTGGTCTTCGCCCGCTGCCCCCTGTGCGCGGGCACCCGGCTCACGCAGGCCGCGCTCTCCTCGAGGATCAACGGCCGGAACATAGCCGAGTGTTCGGCGATGCAGATCAACGACCTCGCCGCGTTCGTCCGGGAGATCGAGGAGCCGGGCGCCGCCCCGCTCCTCGCCACCCTGCGCGATCTGCTCGACTCGCTCGTCGAGATCGGCCTCGGCTACCTCAGCCTCGACCGGCCCTCGGGCACGCTGTCGGGCGGCGAGGCGCAGCGCGTGAAGATGGTCCGGCACCTCGGCTCCAGCATCACGGACGTCACCTACGTCTTCGACGAGCCGACGATCGGCCTGCACCCGCACGACATCCGGCGCATGAACGACCTGCTCCTGCGCCTGCGCGACAAGGGCAACACGGTGCTCGTGGTCGAGCACAAGCCGGAGGTCGTTGCCATCGCCGACCACGTCGTCGACCTCGGACCCGGCGCGGGCGAGGCGGGCGGCGAGATCTGCTTCTCCGGCGACGTCGCGGGACTGCGCGCGTCCGGGACGCTCACCGGGCGCCACCTCGGCCACCGGGCGCGGCTGCGCGCCGGCGTGCGCACGCCGAAGGGGCAGCTGTCCATCAAGGGCGCCGATCTGCACAATCTGAAGAACGTCGAGGTCGACGTGCCGCTCGGCGTGCTCACCGTGGTCACCGGCGTCGCGGGCTCCGGCAAGAGTTCCCTGATCCACGGCTATCTGTCCGGGCGGGACGGCGTCGTGGTCGCCGACCAGTCGCCGATCCGCGGCTCGCGCCGCTCGAACCCGGCGACGTACACCAACCTGCTCGGCCCGATCCGCACGGCCTTCGCCAAGGCGAACGGCGTCAAGGCGGCCCTGTTCAGCGCCAATTCGGAGGGCGCCTGCCCGAAGTGCAACGGCATCGGGCTCGTCTACACCGACCTCGCGATGATGGCGCAGGTCGCGTCGGTGTGCGAGGAGTGCGACGGCAAGCGGTTCACGCCGGAGGTCCTGACGTACAGGCTGCGCGGCAAGAACATCAGCGAGGTCCTCGGGATGTTCGTCGCGGAGGCGTACGACTTCTTCCCCTCCGGCCAGCCGCACACCATCCTCGGCCGTCTCAGCGACGTCGGGTTGAGCTATCTGCGGCTCGGCCAGCCGCTCAACACCCTGTCCGGCGGCGAGCGGCAGCGCCTGAAGCTCGCCATCCACATGGCCGAGAAGTCCTCCACGTACGTCCTGGACGAGCCGACCACCGGCCTGCACCTGGCCGACGTGGACAAGCTCCTCGCGCTGCTCGACCGGCTCGTCGACGACGGCAACTCCGTGGTCGTCATCGAGCACCACCAGGCCGTCATGGCCCACGCCGACTGGATCATCGACCTTGGCCCGGGCGGCGGGCACGACGGCGGCGAGGTGGTGTTCACCGGCACGCCCGCCGAACTGGTCGAGGGCGCCGACACGGTGACGGCCCGTCATCTGCGGGAGTACGTCGGGTCCTGACGGGAGTACGCCGGTCCTGACCGGACGGAATTCGGTTGCCCACGGGGCGGCGGGCGGAGACAGTCGGCCCGTGGGAAACATCGAACAGATCCACCTCTCGGACGGCGTCATCGCCCTCACCCCCTTGTCCCTCGCCGACGTCGACGCGCACCTGGCCGGTGAGGACGACGAGCTGGTGCGATGGCTCAGCGGCGGGCCGGGGACGAGGGCGGGCACGGCGGCGTACGTGCGCCACTGCCGGGACCAGTGGGCCACCGGCGGCGCCCTGCGCGCCTTCGGCATCCGGGCGGGGGAGGCGGCGACGCTCGCCGGCACCATCGACGTACGCCTCGCCATGCCGGGCTGGCCCGCGGGCGAGGTCAACATCGCCTACGGGCTCTACCCGCAGTGGCGCGGCGGCGGCCTCGCCACCCGCGCCGTCGAGCTGATCTGCCGGTACGCGGCCTCCGAAGGCGCGGCCGTGGGCGTGATCCGCGTCGAGCCGGACAACCCCGCGTCGGCGGCGGTGGCGCGGCGCACCGGATTCACCCACGCCGGGCAGGGGCGGGACGCCGACGGGACGCTGCTCGACCGGTACGTGCGCGACCTGCGGGCCTGACCCTCGGGTGCTCCCTGGGCGCGGCCCCCGCTCAGCCGTCCCCTTGGCCGTCCGGCAGCAGCCGCGCGAGGACGCCGCGGACCGCGTCCGCCGACTCCATCCGCACCGGCGCCAGCTGCTCCAGCGAAACGCTGAGGCTCCGCAGGAGCGCGTCGGAGATGAACCCGGGCCGGCCGCGCCACTCCTGTATCTCCGGCACCACGTCGTGGAGCGCCTCGACGGCCGGTGACGGCGCGAGCCGCCCGAGGTCCCGCAGCAGCGGCGGCAGCGTCTGGAACAGCGCCGACTGCCACATGGCCCGGTCGATGACCGACTCGTCGTCCGTCGTGGGCGGCCGCTCCCACGCCGCCGCGAAGTGGATGGTCCAGTTCCCCTCGGGCGCGGCGATCACGAAGGGATCCAGGTCCTTGGTGTCCCTGACCTCGGTCTGCACGGGCGCGCCCGCGCCGAGCAGCACCGCCGCCCGCAGCGGCCGGTCGTCCATGTCGGACCAGGTGATGCCCACGTGCGGCAAGGTCGTCGTCTGCCCGGGCTGCAGGATGAGCGGGAACTGCACGCGGTCCCGGTGGTCGGCGTACCCCGCCGGAGCCGTCACGCTGAACGACGGCGTGAAGACGAGCAGCCTCGCGCGCGCGTGCGCCCAGCCGATCCGCGCCACGAGCACCGCCCGCCAGGCGATCCGGCGCAGCCGGCGCCCCTTGACCTGCGCCCAGATCGCGACGCCCTCGACGGACACGGCGAGCCGCCCCGCGTTGACGATGTCCACGCGGACCAGCCATTCGCCGTCGACCTCCTGGCGCACGGCGAACACGCGCACCCTGCCTCCGGTCAGCCGGTGGGTCAGAATCTGCCACACCAGACCGATCACGCCGGTGAGGAAGCCGAGCACGGCCAGCCATGTGGTCACGTCCATGCCGACGGACCCTACTGAGCCGCGCCGCCCGCACGAAACGAATGCGCCAATCAGGAGGCGGGCTCCGGGTACGGCACCGGAATCGAGGAGTCCGTGATGCTCCGGTCCGTACGAGGTGGTGGAGTGCCGCACCCTCGCTGCCGGCCCGGGCACGGCCGACGCAATTCAGCCGCAAACCGGCCACGGGGGGCCACCCGATGCGAAGTTGGCCGAACCGGGCATGGCTCAGGTAACTGCAGGGGGCATGAAGTGGAGATCGGCACCACGCACCACCCAGATCGAGTGCTCCGGAGGCCCCCATGGCGCAAACCGCCCCCTTCCCTCAGGACCGCACCTGTCCCTACCACCCGCCCACCGGATACCGACCCCTGAGCGAGCAGGGCCCGCTCAGCCGCGTCACCCTCTACGACGACACCGAGGCCTGGCTCGTCACCGGGCACGCCGAGGCGCAGGCGCTGCTCACCGACCCCCGGCTCTCCGCCGACCGGCAGAACCCGGCCTTCCCCAACATCGCCGCCCGCTTCGAACGCACCCGCCGTGAGCCGCTCGCGCTGCTCGGCGTCGACGACCCCCTGCACAACAAGCAGCGCCGCATGCTGATCCCCACCTTCGGCGTGAAGCGCGTGGCGGCCATGCGGCCCCGCATCCAGCGCATCGTCGACGACCTCCTGGACGCCGTACTCGAGCAGGGCCCGCCCGTCGACCTCGTCGCCGCCTTCGCCCTGCCCGTGCCGTCCATCGTGATCTGCGAGCTCCTGGGCGTGCCGTACGCCGACCACGACTTCTTCGAGGACGCCTCGCGCCGCATCCTGCGCGGCGAGACGCCCGAGGAGTCCGAGGAGGGCCGCCGGGAACTCATGGACTACCTCGGGGAGTTGATCGACCGGAAGCGCAAGTCCGCCGCCGAGGCCGGGGGAGCGGCGGCGGGCGACGGCGTGCTCGACGAGCTCGTCCGCGAGCGGCTCGACGCGGGCGACCTGGACCGTACGGAACTGGTGCGGCTCGCGCTGATCCTGCTCGTCGCCGGGCACGAGACCACCGCCAACATGATCTCGCTCGGCACCTTCACGCTGCTCGAACACCCCGAGCAGCTCGCCGCCCTGCGCGCCGACCCGGAGCTCGTACGGGCCGCCGTCGAGGAACTGCTGCGGTTCCTGTCGATCGCGGACGGCCTCGCACGCGTGGCCACCGACGACATCGAAGTGGCGGGGCGGACCATCCGCGCCCACGAGGGCGTGCTGCTCGCCGCGTCGGCCATCAACCGCGACGGCGCCGTGTACGCCGACCCCGACGACCTCGACGTACGCAGGAGCGCCCGGCACCATCTCGCGTTCGGATTCGGCATCCACCAGTGCCTCGGGCAGAACCTCGCCCGCTTGGAGCTGGAGATCGCCTTCACCTCCCTGCTCACCCGCATCCCCGACCTGCGGCTCGCCGCGCCCGCGCACGAGATCCCGTGGAAGCCGGGCGACACGATCCAGGGCCTGATCGACATGCCCGTCACCTGGGGGCGCGGCTGATGCGCATCGGCATCGACACCGACCGCTGCATCGGCGCGGGCCAGTGCGTCCTGACCGCCCCGGGCGTCTTCACCCAGGACGACGACGGCTTCAGCGAGCTGCTGCCCGGCCGCGAGGACGGGGCGGGCGACCCGATGGTGCGCGAGGCGGCACGGGCCTGTCCGGTGCAGGCCATCTCTCTCGACGAGGACTGACGCGCGTCTCACGGTGAGGACCGACGCGTGGCGCTCGACGAGGGCTGATGCCTGCGGGCGGGGCGGAGGGAGCCGTCCCGCCCGCAGACGAGCCCTCAGCGGCGGGTCTCGATCTTCAGGTCGCCGCGGGTGAGCGCGACGGTCGTGTCCCGGGCGAGCAGCTCGTGCGGGAAGCCGAGCCCGATCGCGCTGGCCTCGTCGAGGCGGGCCAGGTGGGCGGCCGTGAAGTCGACCTCCAGGGCGCCCAGGTTGTCCTCCAGCTGCGCGGGGGTGCGGGCGCCGATGATCGGTGCCGTCACGTCCGGGTTCTGCAGGGTCCAGGCAAGGCCGACCTGGGCGGGCGTGCGGCCGAGGTCCGCGGCGACCTCCTTCACGACGTCCACGATGGCGAGGTTGCGTTCGGTGATCCCGCCGTTGGCGGCGTTGAAGCTCTTGCGGGTGCCGTCGTCGGCCGCCGCGCTCGCCGGGGTCAGGTCGTCGCGGCTGTACTTGCCCGTGAGCACCCCGCCGGCCAGCGGTGACCACGGGATCACCGCAAGACCCAGCTCGCGTGCCATGGGGATCAGGTCGCGTTCCCCGGTGCGCTCGGTCAGGTTGTACTCGATCTGCAGCGCGACCAGCGGCGACCAGCCGCGCAGGTCCGCGATCGCCTGCATGCGCGACACCTGCCAGGCGGGGGCGTTGGAGATCGCCACGTACAGGACCTTGCCCTGCCGGACCAGGTCGTCCATGCCGCGCAGGATCTCCTCGACCGGCGTCGTGAAGTCCCACACGTGCAGGTAGAGCAGATCGATGTAGTCCGTGTTCAGCCGTCGCAGGCTGGCTTCCACGGACGCGAACAGGTTCTTGCGGTGCGGGCCCCCGGAGTTCGGGTCGCCGGGCCGGCGCAGCGTCGTGTACTTCGTCGCCAGCACCAGGCTCTCGCGCAGGTCGCGGGTGAATTCGCCGAGCAGACGCTCGGAGCTGCCGTTGGTGTAGGTGCTCGCGGTGTCGATGAAGTTGCCGCCGCGCTCGACATAGAGGTCGAACAGCTTGCGCGCCTCGTCCCGCTCGGCGCCCCAGCCCCAGTCGGTGCCGAAGGTCGCCGCGCCCAGCGCCAGCGACGAGACCCGCAGCCCGGAGCGGCCGAGGAGCCGGTAGGTGTCCAGGGTGAGTGACATCGAGTCCTCCTGTGCTTGTGATCCGTCGGTCTTGTGGCCCGTCGGTCTTGTGATCCGTCGGTCTTGGGATCCGTCGGCCTTGTGATCAGTTGCCGGAACCAAGCCTGTGACCGCCGCGAGCCCTGGATAAGGGAGAGAAGTTCCTGGGAAGGCCAGTCCCACCCTGGCTGTTGGACCGACCATGATGAACCGCACTGTGGATGTCACGCAGGAGCTGGCCGCGTTCCTGCGGACCCGGCGCGAACGCCTGGACCCGCGCGACGTCGGCCTGCCGTCGCGCAGGCAGGCCCGGCGGACCCCGGGGCTTCGCCGCGAAGAGGTCGCCGAACTGGCCGGCGTCAGCATCGACTACGTCGTACGCCTCGAACAGGGCCGCGGCCTGCGGCCCTCGGCGGGCGTCCTTGAGGCCCTCGCCCGGGCGCTGCGCCTGGCCCCCGACGAGCGCGCCTACCTCTTCGACCTGGCCCAGCAGCGCGCCCGGAACACCGACAAGCCCGCCGCCACCGCGGCGCCGCCGCTGGCCCGCCTGGTCGCCGACCTGTCGCCGCTGCCTGCCATGCTGATGAACCACCGCTACGACATCCTGGCCTGGAACGACGAGATGGCGCGGCTGCTGGTCGACTTCGACACCCTGCCGCCGACGCAGCGCAATGCGATGTGGCTGTGCCTCATGCATCCTGAGATACGTGAGTTCTACGTCGACCGCGAACGCGTCGTACGGGACGGCATCGCCCATCTGCGCGCGGTGTGGGCCGCGCATCCGGAGGACCGGGCGCTGACCGACCTCATCGCCGAATGCACCACGCGCGACGAGGACTTCGGGCGCCTGTGGGCCGAGCGCGACATCAAGGTCAACGGCCGCGGACGCAAGGTGATGCGGCACCCCGACGCCGGTGTGATCACGGTGCAGTTCGAGACGCTGACGCCCCTGCAGGATCCGGACCACCGGTTGGTGATCTACCGCGCCGGGGACGACGAGAGCCAGTCGGCGCTGGACCGGTTGTGGACCCGGTGAGGTGGCGGAGGATGTCGAGAACGGCGCGGCGGCTCCGTCCCAGAGACAGCCGCGGCCGTCGGCCGCACCCCATCAAGGAGGCCCAGCATGGCGATCCAGCGGATGGACAACGTCCTCATCATCGTCGAAGACCTCGACGCCGCCATCGCGTTCTTCGTCGAACTCGGCATGGAGCTCGAAGGCAGGATGGCCATGGGAGGACAGGGGGTGGACCGTGTCATCGGGCTCGAGGACGTTCGGGAGGACATGGCGATGCTGCGGACCCCGGACGGCCACGGCCGCGTCGAGCTGGGCATGTTCCACACACCGAAGGCGATCAGGTCCGAGCCGGTGGACGCGCCGACGAACACGCTGGGCATCCGCCGCATCATGTTCGCCGTCGACGACATCGAGGACGTCGTGGCCCGCCTGCGCGCCCACGGCGCCGAGCTCGTCGGCGAGCTGGTGCAGTACGGGGAGAGCTATCGGCTCTGCTACGTCCGCGGCCCTGAGGGCATCATGGTGGGTCTGGCCGAGCCGCTCGGCCAGACCTCCGAGGGGTCTTGACGCGGCGGGTGAGACGACGGGGCTTCCCGCGCCGTAAGCCGTAAAAGGCGAGC
Organism: Streptomyces sp. NPDC059003; assembly: GCF_042740445.1. Classification (NCBI taxonomy): domain Bacteria; kingdom Bacillati; phylum Actinomycetota; class Actinomycetes; order Kitasatosporales; family Streptomycetaceae; genus Streptomyces; species Streptomyces sp. NPDC059003. Next base: position 121,883 of record NZ_JBHYJH010000003.1, read on the forward strand.
GTGGACGAGGTCCGCGCGGGACGATGGGATCATGCACATACGAGTGGCCCACCCCGGCGAACTGCCCCAGCTCCAGGACATCGAGACGGCCGCCGGCCGGTGCTTCCACGACGTCGGCATGCCGGAGATCGCCGACGACGCACCGCCCTCCCTGGACGAGCTCGCGGACTACCGGCGCGCCGGACGCGCCTGGGTCGCGGCCGACGCGAGCGACCGGCCCGTGGCCTACCTCCTCGCCGACCACGTCGACGGCGCCCTCCACATCGAGCAGGTCTCGGTGCACCCGGACCACGCGCGCCGGGGCATCGGCCGCTCGCTCCTGGAGTACGCGGCCGACCGCGCCAAGGACCAGGCGCTCCCGGCGCTGACCCTGACTACGTTCGCGGACGTGCCCTGGAACGCGCCGTACTACGCCCGCTGCGGCTTCGTGACCCTCGACGACGCCGCGCTCGGGCCCGGCCTGCGGGCCGTCCGCGCGAAGGAGGCCGCGCACGGCCTCGACCGGTGGCCTCGGGTGTGCATGCGGCGCCCCGTGTGACGACGCGTCAGCAGGTGGGGCGGATGTGGCCTGTTGGGGACTACAGGGTGGCCCAGGTCCGGACCTAGGATGCGGTGGCATGGGCGGGCGAGGGCTCCGGACTGGGGGCGGTGCGTGGCGCACCGCCGCGCTCAGAAGCGTGCCCTGTCTGGTCGCGGTCAGTGTGCCCTGTCTCGTGGCGGTCGCCGTCTGTCTGACCCTGCTGTTCGGTGCCGGGACGGCGTCGGCTTCCGCGTACTCGGGCGCCCCGGCCGAGCCGACGGATGTGGTGGCCCCGGCCCGTCCCACAGGTACGGCGTCAGGTGGCCCGGCCACGGCCGAGGGGTTGGCCACCGACGTTCGTCGCGCGCACGCAACGTCCGCTTTCAGCCCGTCGGTCGACGCCTCCCTCAGGTCCGGCGACAGCGGCTGTGAGGACGACGACGAGCCCGACGCGCCGCGCGGGGCCGCGATGCCCTGCACCGATCAGCCCCACGCCCCCGACCTGCGGCCCGCCCCGCTGAGCCAGGGCCCGGACGAAGCCCCCGCCGCCCTGCGTGCCACCGCGTCCACGGACACGGCGTCCGTCGACCTGTACAGAACGCTCGTCATCAGAACGTAGAGGGCGCTCTCCTCCCTCGCTCCGTTCCGTCCGCACGCGTCCGGCCCGTATCCGCTCCGCCGCGACGCCCCTCGGGCAGCCCACGTTCCCGTACCAAGGAGAGATTCCGCATGTCGTCACCCCACCGTCCCCCAGGGCCCTCCGAGGCCCTGAGCACCTCCTCCACCTCCACCACCCCCACCCCCACCCCCACCCCGCACCGTGCGCAGCTCGACGCTCCCGACCCCGGGCCGGGCCTGGACCTCGGCCTCCTGCTGCTGCGCGGCACGGTCGGCCTGACCATGGCCGTCCACGGAACGCAGAAGCTCTTCGGCTGGTTCGACGGCAACGGCCTGAACGGCACCGCCGACAACTTCGCCGAGGACGGCTACAAGGCGACCGAGGCCATGGCCTGGGTCGCCGCGCTCACCGAGACCCTGTGCGGGCTCGGCCTGGCCATCGGCCTGCTCACGCCGCTCGCGGGCGCGGGCATCCTCGGCATCATGCTCAACACCATCACGGTGAAGTGGGAGGGCGGCTTCTTCAACCCCGAAGGCATCGAGTACGACCTGGTCCTGCTCACCGCCGCGGTGGCCCTGGCCCTGACGGGCCCCGGCCGCGTCGCCGCCGACCACCTCCTGCCCGTACTGCGCGCCCACCGCTTGACCCGAGGGGTGGCGGCCGTCGCGCTGGGGGTGGCCTCGGCCGTGCTGGTCCTGCTGCTCCTGCGCGACTGAACTCCCGGCTCCGTACACCCAGGAGGCTCTCCCTGGGTGTACGGGCCGTCAGCGGCCGGGGCCCGTACCGGCATGCCCACGCGCAGGCCGAACGGGGTGAAGACGGTGACGGCGAGGAACAGCCTGGGTTCCGTAGGTCCGGGAGCAATTCCGCCCGATCACGAGCACCCTTCGAGCATTTCCGCGTGATCATGAGCAATGGCTACGTTCAGTAGTGGCCAGATGTCGGTTGTTCCCGGTCTTCCGGCCTGGGCGGGCCCGGCGTGTTGATAGCACCGAGTCACCACGTGCGCAGAACCGCGGCGGGATCAGGAAGGGGGGCTGTCATGGTGGCGGCGGAGCGGCGGGTGGGCAACCTGCCCGGAGAGTCCAGCCGCCTGGTCGGGCGGCGGGGCGAGCTCGACGAGATGGCTCGGCTGTGCGGGCGTTCGCGGATGGTGACCGTGACCGGGGTCGGGGGAGTGGGCAAGACGCGGCTGGCCCGGCGGGCGGCGAGCGAGCTGCAGCCCGGCTTCGCGGACGGGGCCTGGTGGGTGGAGCTGTCCCCGCTCACCGCCGCCTGGGGAGTGCTGCCGTACGCGATCGCCGAGGCGCTGCCGCTGGCCGACCAGACCACACGGCCGATGCTGGAGGTGATCGCGGAGTACCTGGCCGGACGGGAGATGCTGCTCGTGTGGGACACCTGCGAGCATCTCTTCGAGGAGTGCAGGGAAGTGGCGGCGACGCTGCTGTCCATCGCGCCGGGCCTGCGGATCCTGGCCACCAGCCGCCGCCCGCTCGGCCTGCACCTGGAGGAGGTGCTCGGCCTCGACCCTCTCCCGGTGCCCGGGACCGACGAGGCCGACGGGGACGAGGTGGCCGACTCGGTGGTGCTGCTGGCCGACCGGGCCGCGAAGGTGGTGCCCGGGTTCGCCGTCACCGACGCCAACCGCGCCGATCTGACCGCCCTGTGCCGCCGCCTGGAGGGGCTGCCGCTGGCCCTGGAACTCGCCGCGGCCCGGCTGCGCGAACTCCCGGTGGCCGAGCTGAACCAACGCCTGGACGACCGGTACGCCGTCCTCGGCAACACCGAAGGCACGGACTACGAGGCCGACCCGCCCTGGCACCAAGCGCTGAGTACCGCGATCGGCTGGAGCCACCAGCTGTGCACTCCCGCCGAACGCCTGGTCTGGGCCCGCCTCTCGGTCTTCGCCGGCACCTTCGACGTCGAAGGGGCCCGCCAGATGTGCGCCGACGAGCTCGTCGCCGGTGAGCAGGTCCCCGGCATCCTGCACGCGCTGGCGGAGAAGTCGATCCTGATCTGGGAGCCGACCGGAGTCGGCGAGCGCTACCGGATGCTGGACACCATCCGCGAATACGGAGCCCACTGGCTGCGCGGCCTCGGCGAGGAGGACACACTGCGGCGTCGCCACCATGACCACTACCTTGACCTGGCCCGCAGGGGCGACGCCGCCTGGATCGGGCCCGACCAGTTCGCCTGGTACGACCGGATGACCGACGAGCACGACAACCTCCGCGCCGCGCTGGAGTACAGCCTGACCGAAGCCGAGGACCATGCCGCGCTGGAGATGACGGCGGCGCTGTGGTTCTTCTGGTACGGGTGCGGGTTCCTGAAGGAGGGCAGGCACTACCTGGACCAGGCCCTGGCCGCCGACACCGCCCCCACCCCGATCCGGGTGAAGGCCCTGTACGCCAGCGGCCCCGTGCTGGTCTACCTCGGCGATCTGCCTGCCCTGGAGGAACGGGCCGCCGAGTGCACCGCTCTGGCCGCACGCTTCGGCGACACCGAACGCAGTTACGCGGCCGCCACCGAACTGCGGGTGTCGGTACTGCGCGGCGAGCTGACACAGGTGCTCTCCCAGGTCGAAGCCCAACTCGCCACGGACTGGCGCGAGAAGCCCCTCACTCTGCTCCCTCTGGCCGCCCTGGTCTTCGGCACGCACTACCTCGTCGCCGCGGGACGCTTCGAGGAGGCCATCGTCTGGCTGGACGAGCTGAGTGCCACCTGCGAGCGCAACGGCGAACACAGCATGCGCGCCTGGGGCGACTTCGTCCGCTCCCAGGCCGAGCTGGCCCTCGGCCGGTTCGAGGAGGCGCGCGAGCACGCCAGGGCCGCGCTGCTGGTCAAACACCGGCTGCGCGACGGCGTGGGCACCGGTATGGCCCTGGAGTCGCTGGCCCGCGCCGCTCTTGCCACGGGCCGGAGCACGGAGGCCGCGTGGCTCCTCGGTCTCGCCGCGCAGCTGTGGGAGACGCTCGGCCGACCGCAGGCGGGCATCCCCGCCGTGGTGGCCGCCCACGAGGTCTGCGCGCGCGGAACCCTCGAAGCCCTCGGACAGGACGCCTACCGGCACGCCTTCGACGACGGCAGCGCCACCCACCTGAACACCGGCATCACCCACGTCCTCAACTCCACCTCCCCACCGCCTCCCTGACGGGTGACGCAAAGCGAGCACCGAAGGCAACCTGTAGGGCCGTTCTGCTCATGAGGGGGCTGGCCCCACCTCCGAGCCTGGGGCGTGCTCCAGTGACCGCGGGGCCGACGGTGCGGGATGGTGGGCGGCATGACAACGCGATCCCCACTCGTCGGCGCGCACGGTCCGTTACGGACGGGTCCCGCTCGCCGCCATCGGCGTCTCCGCATCGCGGTGGCGTCCTCCCTGGCCGCGGTCGGCCTGGTCGTCACGCTCGACCAGCCGGGGCAGGCAGCCGCGCGGTCGGTCGAGGCTCCGGTCGCCGCACCGGCCGACGCGGTGTCCGCTGCCGGGAGCGGCGCCACCGAGGAGCAGCGGCGCGCCCAACTGCAGCAGCTGGCGCGGAAGCTGGTGGCCGCCGGAGCGCCGGGCGTGATCGTGCGGGTGGACGACGGCCGGGGCCGACCGATGCGGATCACCGAGCAGGCCCCCTGGACCAGGAAGGACCACCTGCTCCGCGCGGAAGACGAGTTCCGGATGGGGTCCAACACCAAGACCATGATGGCCACCCTGGCGCTGCAACTGGTCGGTGAGGGCGAGCTCGCCCTCACCGACCCGGTGGAGAAGTGGCTGCCCGGCCAGGTGCCGAACGGCAGCGCGATCACGCTGCGGATGCTCCTGAACCACACCAGCGGCCTGGCCGACTACACCGAGGACCCCGCGCTCCTGCCGTCGTTCCTGGGCAAGGACCAGAGGCCGTGGACCTCGGCCCAGCTGCTCGCCGTGGGCGTGCGGCACGATCCGCTCTTCCCTCCGGGCACCAGATTCTCGTACAGCAACACCAACTACGCCGCGGTCGGCGCCGTCCTGGAGAAGGCCACCGGTGAGAGCCTGGCCGATCTGGTGCGTGACCGGATCGCCCGGCCGCTCGGCCTCAAGCACACCTACTACGCCACGGACGCCACCTGGCGCGGTCCGCACGCACGCGGCTACGAACCCGACGCGGCCCACATGCCGCCGGGCGTACCGGCCGGGGCCAGGGACTACGCCGGGGCGCACCGTGCCGATCATGTGGACGTCTCCGACAACAACCCCTCGTGGGGCGGGGCGGCCGGGGCGATGGTCTCCACCGCGGACGACTGGGCCCGGTTCTACACCGCGTTGATGTCAGGCGACCTGCTGCCCGCCGCGCAGCTGGCGCAGCTGCGCACCACCGTGCCGATGGACCCGGAACAGCCGGACGGGCCCGGCTCCGGCCTGGGCATCGTCACCTCCCCGACCCCGTGCGGCACGGTGTGGGCCCACGAGGGCGGCATCCCCGGCTATCTGAGCATCAACGTCACCGACTCCACCGGCCGGCGCACAGCGAGTGTCCTCGTCTCGACGGAGGCGTACAGCGAGTACCCGGACGCCTTCCCCGCGGAGATCGCCGAAGCCGACAAGACGCTCAAGACCGCCGCGCTGTGCGCCATGTTCGACAAGCCCGCGCCGACCGCGGCCCGCGCGAACTGACCACGGCCAGGCCTGCCCGGCCCGGCTCGGGGTGTGACGGTGGCACGCCCTCCCTCCCCCGGAAAGAAGGGCGGGCCACCGTCGTCCCCCGGTCAGCTGCACACGTTGAACGTGGCGTTGTTGTACCAGAGCGTCCTGAGGTCGCTGCCGACGTACATGCCCCAGCGGCCGTCGTCGGTGCGCTTGAAGCTCACATAGCGACCGTCCTCGCCGGTGTACTTGATGGAGTTGCCCGAACCGGCGCTGCCGCTGAGGAACTCGGCGGCCCTGGCGAAGGTCTTCGTGCCGACCTTGCCGTCCGCGCCGCCCGGTACTTCGTACGTCGTCTGCCAGCTCTTGGTGGCCCTGACCGTGTCCGGCCCGAACCGGCAGTCGATCCCGCTGAACGGGAGCTTCTTGTCGGCCCACAGGATGGCCTGCCACATCGCGGCCACGTTGCTGTGCGCGTGGTTCGACGCGTCCACGTACTCGTCGTTCCAGTCGTCCCTGTAGTCCCCGGTCCCGTGGACCACGCCTCCGCTCGGGCTCGCCAGAGCGGGGGAGGCCGAGAGCGCGACCCCGGCGCTGAGGACGCCGGCCACCGCCAGCGTGATGACCTTCGTGTGTACAGACATGTCCGTCCCTCCCGGCCGCGCGCCGGGTCCCCCGTTGGTACCCGTGCACGTCGGCGCGTGGTGTCCAATCTGCTCATCGGCGGGCCGCGCCTCGACGTGATTCGGCCTGGGCCGAACCACGGCATTCCGGGAGGACCGCCCCAGATCCAGCACAGGTGTGCGTTCCTAGGGGTCCTAGGTATAACCTAGGACCCCTAGGAACGCAGGGAGGACTCATGGCGCGGGCCGGACTGACGGCGGAGCGGGTGACGGTCGCGGGCGCCGAGCTGGCGGACGAGGTCGGACTCGAGCAGGTGACCATGGCGCGCGTCGCGCGGCGGCTCGGCGTGAAGGACGCCAGCCTCTACTCGCACGTGCGGGGCCTGGAGGATCTGCGCGGGCGGATCGCGCTGCTCGCGGCGGACGAGAAGACCATCCGGATCGCGGAAGCGACCGCGGGGCGGTCGGGCAAGGACGCCCTCGTCGCGTTCGCCGACGCCTGGCGCGCGTACGCCCACCAGCACCCGGGCCGCTACATGGCCACCCAGACCCCGATCCGGATCGCCCCCGAGCTCGCTGCGGACGCGCCAGGACCCCGGCGCGCCGTCGAGCTGACCTACGGCATGCTGCGCGGCTACGGACTGACCGAGCCCGACCTGACCGACGCGGTCCGGCTGCTGCGCAGCACCTTCCACGGGTTCGTCGCCCTGGAGGCCGCGGGCGGATTCGCGCACCAGCGCGCGCCGCAGCACTCCTGGGTCCGCGCCCTCGACGCCCTGCACACCCTCCTGGAGCACTGGCCCACGTCCCGAGAAGGAGACCCCGCATGACCACCCCGACCACCGGCAGCCTGCGCGTGACCGGCGCGACCCTGCACTACGAGGTGCGCGGCCGGGGCCCGCTCCTGCTGCTCATACCCGGCGGGGCGGGCGGCGCGGCCGCCTTCGACGGCATCGTCGACGACCTGGCCGCCGAGTACACCGTCGCCGCGTACGACCCCCGCGGCATCTCCCGCAGCACGCTGGACGACCCCGAGGCCGAGCAGCGCGTGGCCGAACACGCCGACGACGCGCTGCGGATGCTGGACCTGCTCTCGCCCGGCGAGCCCGCCCGGGTGTTCGCCAGCAGCTCCGGCGCGATCGCCGCCGTACACTTGCTCACCGCCCGCCCCGACCGCGTCGAGCGCGTCATCGCGCACGAACCGCCACTGGTGGAGGTCCTGCCGGACGCCCCCGACCACCGCGCGCTCGTCGCACGTGTGGAGGAGACGTTCCACGCGCAGGGGCTCATGCCCGCGATGGCCGTGTTCGCCGAGGGCCTGAAGAAGGGCGGCGCCGCCGCCGAGGAGAAGGCGGAGCTCAAGCTCCCGCCGCAAGCGGCGGCGCGCGCCGAGCAGACGATGGCCAACCTGCCGTACTTCGTCAGCCGCATCGTGCCCCGCTTCATGGCGTACACCCCGGACCTCGGGCGCCTCGAAACGCTGACGGACCGGCTGGTCCTCGCCTGCGGTGAGGACTCGCGCGGCGAGCTGGCCCACCGTCCGGCCGCTCTCCTGGCGGAGCGGTTCGGCGCGGAACTCCTGCACTTCCCCGGCGGGCACACGGGCACGACCACGCACCCCGCGGAGTTCGCCGAACTCCTGCGCAAGGCCTTCCGCGCCTGAAGCCTGTCGCGTAGCTCGCGGCGCGGAGGAACTACAGCCACGGAAAAGGCGGATGCGTTCCCGCCGGTCCTCATGTTGGATCAACGGGGTCGCCGTGAGGGAGGGAGTATCAAAGGTGTCGATCGATGCCGGCAGCGAGGGAATCACGCTTCCGCCACCCACTGGGCCCCACCGGGTGGGGACGGAGGCCGTCCATCTCGTCGACGAGGCCCGCACCGACCCCTGGGAAACAGCCCGCCCCCGAGAACTGATGGTGCAACTCTGGTACCCCGCCGCGCCGGTCGAGGGCGCACCCTCCGCCCCCGGCCGCTATCTGCCGCGTGCCGTGGCGGCGCTGGTCCTCGACGGCTGGGCCGAGGAGGACGAGGAGCTCGACCCGGCGCTGAGCGGCGTCCTGGCGGACGTGCGGACGCATGCGTACGAAGGGGCTCCTGCCCTGGGTGGCGGCCACAGGCCGCTGGTCCTTCTCTCCCCGGGCCTCGGTGAGTACCGGACGGGCCTGACCTGCCTGGCCGAGGAGCTGGCCTCCCACGGATTCATCGCTGCCTGCGTGGACCATCCGTCGGACGCGGCAGCGGTCCAGTTGCCTGACGGACGTGTGATCGCCTACCAGGAACCGGACTTCGGCCCCGCGGAAGACGGCGAAGACGGCGAAGACGGCGAGGACGGCGAGGACCTGACCGATCTGCAGGACCGCTATCTCGCCACCCGCATCGACGACCTGCGCTTCGTCCTGGACCAGCTGCTCGCCCCCGGCAGCCGGTGGAGCATGCTGATCGACCCGGTCCGGATCGGCGTCGCCGGACACTCCCTGGGCGCGGCCGCCGCCGCGGAGGTCGCACGCCTCGATCCCCGCCCGGCCGCCGCGGCCCTCATCGACGGATCCCTGTACGGCGGTGTCCTCACCGCCGGCCTCGATGTGCCCGTGCTCTTGTGCGGTCTGACGCCACCTGACCCGGACGACCCGCACGTCCTGGCAGGCTGGGAGCAAGTGTGGCCGCTGCTGCGCGGGCCACGGCGCTGGATGACGGTGCGCGGTGCCGGACACATGTCAGCAACCGACTTCGATGTCCTGGCCGGGCCGCTGGGCCTGCGCGAGGCCGGAGACCCGGATGACCTGGCGGCATTCGGCACTCTGCCGCCCGGCCGCGGCATCAGGGTGGTCCGGACGGTTCTCACCGCGTTCTTCGAAGAGCACCTGACCGACCACGGCCCGCGTCCGCAGTCGGGGGAGCCCGATGGCTTGCTCGAACTCTCCGTTGACGTCGTTCGAGGAAGAGGGACTGCCCACGACCTGGCATTGCGGGATGGGCCTTAGGGCCGGTTCGGCTGCGGGTCATCCGCGGATGACCCGCAGGTCATCCGCGGGGGGAAAGGCGGTCTTCCAAGGTCCGGGGCAGAGGATAGGCGCGCTCTGCGGGGAACAGCCGCTGCGCCTTGGCGGCATTCCCGTTCTGTACGAGTGCGGCGATCTTGCGGACCTGGGGAGTGAGGTCGGTGAGGCCGACGATCCAGTCGTCGGTGAACGTGCGGATCAGGTGGCGGCCGACGCCGACCTGAATGCTGTAGTGGTTCAGTGCCGCTCCGCGCGCGGAGCGCTCCGGGTCCCACTGGACATGGACGGGTGCCTGCGCCACGGCCGCCGGGTCCGACGTCGTCAGGACGGCCTGGGACAGCGCCTCCTCCCAGCCCTCACGGGTGATCCGCACGGCGAGTATGCGGTCCTGGCCGGATTTGCGGGCCCAGTTGCTGCGGTGCATCAACCACAGGAACGAGGGCTTGATCCACGTCATCCGGTTGAACGAGAACGGTGCGACGAAGCGGCCCGCCCGTAGCGCTGCGTCGGCGATGACGGGCGAGTACGCCTGGTAGACCACGATGGTGCGAGCGTCGTAGTCGGCGCGAATCTGATACGGAGGTGCCATGCGCCGCACCTTGTCATCCGCCCTGCCCGCACAGCGAGTTATTTTCCCGGCGTGGCGCGGGGGAGGCTGACGCGGGGTCGGCTTGAGCCGCGTACGACGAGCTCCGGGGTGAGCCGTATCGCCCTGCCGGGCCGTGTCGTGCCCGCTCCGGTGCCTTCGGCGAGGCGGCGGGAGAGCAACTGTGTTGCCTCCGCGGCCAGTTCGGGCACGGGCTGGCGGACCGTGGTGATGCCGGGCGCGGACAGGGCGGCCATCGGGATGTCGTCGAAGCCGGTGACCGCGACGTCGCCGGGCACGTCGGCGCCGAGCTCCTGAAGGCGCTGCAGCGCGCCGATCGCGATGAGGTCGTTGGCGCACACCAGGGCGTCGGGGCGGTCGTCCCACAGCTGGTCGACGGCGGCCCGGCCCCACTCCACGGAGAAGTCGCCGAGCGCCACCCGGCCCGGCGCCGCCGGATCCAGGGCCCCGGCCCCGGCCGCGTACGCCGCACGGCGCTCGGCCGCCGCCGACACCGTCCCGCCCGCCCCGGCGAAGCACACGCGGCGCCGCCCGATGGCGGCCAGGTGGTCGAGGACGAGCGCCATGCCCGCGGCGTTGTCGACGGCCACCGAATCGGCGACGCCGGGGCCGCAGCCGCGGTCCATCAGGACCAGCGGGACCCGTGCGGCCGCCGCGGCCACCGCCTCCCGGCTGCGGCGTTCGTCGGCCGGGATCACGAGCAGCGCGTCGACGCGGCGGCTCAGCAGGTCGTCGATGTGCCGGGCCTCGGCCACGGGGTCGTCGTCGCAGTCGGCGAGCAGCACCGCGCGGCCCTCGGCGTCCAGGGCGTGGGTGAGTTCGCGGACGAGCGCCGGATAGAACGGGTTGGTGATCTGCGGCAGGACCAGGCCGACGGTGCCGGTGGCGCGGCTGCGCAGGGCACGGGCCGCGTGGTTGGGCCGGTAGCCGAGCGCCTCGGCGGCCTCGCGGACACGGCGGGCGGTCTCCGAGCCGACGGGACGCGTCCCGGCGAGGACCCGGGAGACGGTGGCGACGGAGCACCCGGAGGCCCGGGCCACATCCCGGAGTGTTACGTCAGCCACGCCTGGGCCCACCCCTTCGCAACGTTTCGGAGAACGTTATCAGCGGCTACCCGGCCCGACCAGGGGTGTTGAGGCGCCGCGGAGGCCTGTACGACCGACCTCAGCGCCTCCCTCATGGGCAGGTCAGAGAGCCTTCCGGGCGCGCTGGCAAGGAGTGCGGCAGATCATTGACATAATTCTCACCCGTGCACAAAGTCTTCGGAGAACGTTTTCCCGAGGTGCCGCCCCGCAGCAGCAACTCAGCCGAACAAAGAGGTTCCGCGATGGCCAGAAAGATCATCCTCGACTGCGACCCAGGACATGACGACGCGATCGCCATGCTCCTGGCGCACGGCAACCCGGACGTCGAGCTGGTCGCGGTCACCACCGTCGTCGGCAACCAGACCCTGGAGAAGGTCACCCGCAACGCCCTGTCGGTGGCCCGCATCGCGGACATCACCGGCGTCCCCTTCGCCGCGGGCTGCCCCCGGCCCCTGGTGCGCGACGTCGAGGTCGCCGAGGAGATCCACGGCGAGAGCGGCCTGGACGGTCCCGTCCTGCCCGAGCCGACCCTCGCCCTCGATGAGCGCCACGCCGTGGACCTGATCATCGACACGGTGATGGCCCACGAGCCCGGCGAGATCACCATCGTCCCCACCGCGGGCCTCACCAACATCGCGCTTGCCGTGCGCAAGGAGCCGCGCATCGCCGAGCGCGTGCGCGAGGTCGTCCTCATGGGCGGCGGCTACCACACGGGCAACTGGAGCGCCGTCGCCGAGTTCAACATCAAGATCGACCCCGAGGCCGCGCACATCGTCTTCAACGAGCGCTGGCCCGTCACCATGGTCGGCCTCGACCTCACCCACCAGGCCCTCGCGACGCCCGCGGTCCGCGAGCGCATCGCCACCGTCGGCACCCGGCCCGCCGCGTTCGTCGGCGAACTCCTCGACTTCTTCGGCGCCATGTACCTGGAGGCGCAGGGCTTCGAGGCGCCGCCCGTGCACGACCCGTGTGCCGTCGCGTACGTCATCGACCCGAGCGTCATGACCGTACGCAAGGCCCCCGTGGACATCGAGCTCACCGGCACCCTCACCCTCGGCATGACCGTCGCGGACTTCCGCGCGCCCGCGCCCGCCGACTGCCGCACCCAGGTCGCCGTCCAGCTCGACCACGAGCGCTTCTGGGACCTGGTCGTCGACGCCCTGGAGCGCATCGGCGAGGTGTCCGCGTGAACGCCTCCTTCACCGAACCGGCCGCGCCCGCGTCCGCGCCGGGCCGCCGCCCGGTCCGCGTCTGGGTCCTGGTCACCGCGCTCCTCTCCGCGTGCTTCGCGTTCCAGCTCAACGCGAGCATGCTCAGCCCCGCCCTGAAGAACGTCGAGGACTCGCTGGGCGCGACGTCCGCCGAGGTCGGCCTGACCCAGACCGCGTTCTTCACCTCCGCCGCGCTGTTCTCGCTCTTCCTGCCGCGCCTCGGCGACCTCGTCGGCCGCCGCCGCGTCCTCGCCGCGATGATGGTCCTGATGGCCGTCGGCTGCGTCGTCGCCGCACTCGCGCAGAGCGTGCCCATGCTGTTCGTGGGCCGCGTCATCCAGGGCGTGTCGGGGCCGACGGTCCCGCTGTGCCTGATCATGCTGCGCAACGAGGTCCACGAGCCCAAGCGGTACGGCACCCTGCTCGGCGTCATCACCGCCGTCAACGGCGGCATCGCGGGCGTCGACTCCATCGCGGGCGGCTCCCTCGCCGACCACTACGGCTTCCAGTCGGTGTTCTGGGTGATGGCCGGCGTCGCCGCGCTCGCCGCGCTCCTCGTCGCCACCCTCACCCCGGAGACCACCGCCGACACCGGCAGCGAGACCCGCATGGACTGGCCCGGCGTCGCCCTGCTCGTCGTGTCCGTCGGCGCCGCCCTGATCGCCCTCAACGAGGCCGGGAAGCTCGGCAACGCCAACTGGCCGCTCGTCGCCGGGCTCGCCGTCGTCGCAGCCCTCGCCTTCGCCGCGTTCTGGCGCGCGGAGGACCGGAGCCGCCACCCCCTGGTCGCCACCCACCACCTCAGGCAGCGCTCCACCTGGGCCCTGCTCCTGACCACCGTCCTGACCATGACCGGCGTGTTCGCCGTCATGAACGGCATGATCCCCGCGTTCGCCCAGAACGCGGACGCCGGTTTCGGCATGACCGCCGAGCAGTCGGCCTGGTGGACCCTCACCCCCTACGCCCTCGCGGGCCTGGCCATGGGCCCCCTCGCCGGGCGCCTCGCCGCCACACACGGCTACGGCAAGGTCCTCCGCTTCGGCCTCATCGGCTCGGCGGCGATGGTGGCCCTGATGCTCGTCACGCTCCAGGCCGACTCCCGGCCGCTGCTCCTCGTCTCGTCGGTCCTCATCGGCATCACGTACGCGGGCGTGGCCAACATCGTCCTCAACGGCCTCGGCATCGTCCTGTCCCCGAAGGAGAACCCGGGCTTCCTGCCCGGCCTGAACGCGGGCGCCTTCAACCTGGGCGCGGGACTGAGCTTCGCCGTCCTGTACGCCGTGCAGACCGCGGCCGCCCCCGCCGACAAGACCTCGTCGGCGGGCTACGCGGCCGGCATGATCGCGGGCGTGGTCCTCATCGCCCTGGCCTTCGTGACGTCGTTCCTCATCCCCAAGCCGGTGGAGGCGGAGACGCACGACTGAGCGGACCTCCGGCCCGCGTGCCGGACGCGCTCGGCCCCCGCCTGTTCGCAGGCGGGGGCCTTCTCGTCGGGTGCTCGGTGCGAGTTCTGCCTGAACGGCCCAGTAAGTCCCTTAAAATTTGCGGCACATGAACGTGTATGGACGGCATGAGGAGAAGTCCGCGCTCGACGGCGTCCTGCAGGGCGCGCGCGAGGGCGTGGGCGGGGCGCTGGTGCTGTGGGGCGAGCCCGGCATCGGCAAGACGGCGCTTCTTGAGTACGCGGTCTCGGCGGCGTCTGCCGTCTGTGCCGGGGCTGGTGTCTCGGCTGGGTCCGCCGCCTCTCCCGGGTCCGGCGCCTCCTCCGCTTCCGGCTTCACGGTCCTGTCCTGCCGCGGCACCCGCATGGAGACCTCGGTCGCGTTCGCCGCGCTGCATCAGCTGCTGCGGCCGGTGACGGACCGGATCGGCGCGCTGCCGCCGCCCCAGGCGGGCGCCCTGCGCGGTGCCCTCGGCCACAGCGGCGAGCATCCCGAACGCCCCGACCGCTTCCTCGTCGGCGCCGCCACCCTCACGCTGCTCTCCGAACTCGCCACGGAACAGCAGCCCCTGCTGATCGCGGTGGACGACGCCCAGTGGCTCGACGAGCCGACCGCCGAGTGCCTCGCCTTCCTCACCCGCCGCCTGCGCACCGAACCCATCGCCCTGCTCCTCATCGGCGGCCACAACCCCCTCGCCACGGACGGCCCCTGGGGTCACGTGCCCAGCCTGGAGCTCACCGGCCTCGACGACACCGCCGCCGAGTGCGTCGTACGCGCGTCGGTGCCCGGTGTCGACGCCGCGACCCTGCGTCGTACGCTCCGACTCGCGGGCGGCAATCCACTCGCCCTGCGGGAGCTGCCCGGCCTGGCGGACCTCGGCGACCTGATCGCGGGGGAGGGCGGGACGGCGGTCGGGCCCCGGTTGCGGCGGGCCTTCGCCGCGCGCGTCGACGGGCTCGCCGCGCCCACCCGCACCCTGCTCCTGGTCGCCGCCGCCGAAGACCGCGGCGACCGCGACACCGTGCACGCGGCCGCCGCGGCCCTCGGTGTCACGGACACCGCCTGGCAGGAGGCCCTGCGCTCGGGCCTGCTGCGCGGGGACGGCGAAGGCCTGCGCTTCCGCGCCCTGCTGATCCGCGCCGCCGTCTACGACCACGCCCCGCCCGCCCAGCGGCGACAAGCACACCGGGCACTCGCGGACGTGCTGAGCGGCGGGGTTCGCGCGGAACCACGAGACCGGGACCGCGCGGAGCCGCGAGACCGGCATCACGGGGAACAGCGAGACCGGCACCACGCGGAACTGGGCGACCGGCACGACACGGGCCCGCACAACCGGCATCACGCGGAACCTGGCGAGCCGCACCACACCGACCCGCACAATCGGCATCACGCAGAACCTGGCGAGCCCCACGACACGGACCCGCACGACCGGCACCACACGGCCCCAGGAGACCGGCTCCACACAGACCCGCACGACCCCCACCACGCGCCGCCGGACAACCCCCACCACGCGCCGCCGGACAACCGCCACCGCGCGGACCCGGACGACCCGTACCGCGCGGAACTGCGCGCCTGGCACCGCGCTGCCGCCGTCGAAGGGCCCGACGGCGAGGCGGCCGCCCTCCTGGAGGACTGCGCCCGGCAGGCCCTGCGGCGCGGCGGTTGCGCCTCGGCGGCCCGCGCCCTGCGCCGCTCCGCCGACCTGTCGCCCACACCGCACGACCAGGGGCGGCGGCTCGCGCTGGCCGCCCGCGCCGCCTGGGAGGCCGGACAGACCGACGGAGCGCACGACCTCCTCGACCGGGCCGAGCGCCGCACCTCCGAGGAAGTGGTCGCCGGGATCAGCGGCGGCCTGCGCGGCCTCATCGAAGGCGCCCACGGCGACCAGGAGAACGCTCACCGGCTCCTGCTCCATGACTTGCGCGCCGTCGCGGACCGGCGCCGCGCCGTCGACCTCGCGTGCGTGGCGATCCGCGCGGGCTGGTCCGCAGGGTCGCGCAACCGCCAGGCCGAGGCGCTGCGCGTACTGGAGGAACTGGCCGCAGAGGGCGACCTGCCGGAGGCCACCCTGCTGCCCCTGCTCAAGGAGTGGTGGACCACCGACAGCGACACCCCGGCCACCGCACCCCTCACCGACGAGGCCGTCGCCCGGCTCGGCGCGGCCTCCTGGCAACTGCTGCCGCCCGCCCCCCTCGCCGTGGCCTGGGGCGCGGAGGCCGCCCTCGCCGAGGCGTACCGCGTCAAGCTCACCGAACTGCGCAGGACCGACGCCGCCGGCGCGCTCGTCCGCACCGTCCCGCAGACCGCGACCCTCGACATCGTGCGCGGCCACTGGCCCGACGCCACCGCCGACGCCGCCGAGACCCTCCGCATAGCCGAAGAGACCGGTGCCGACCACGCGGCCGCGCACTGCCGCACCGCGCTGGCCTGGCTTGCCGCCCTGCGCGGCGACGAGCCCGCCGTCGCCGGGCTCACCACCCGCACCCTCGCCCTGTCCGTGCCGCGCGGCATGCGCGCCCTGACGGCGGCCGCGTACTGGCACCGCGGCACGTCCGCCCTGTTCGCCGGGCGCGCCGACGACGCCCTCGACCACCTGACGCGCCTCACCGAACCGGACCACGACGCCGCCCACACCACCTTCGCGCTGCTCGCCGCGGCCGACACCGCCGAGGCCGCCCTGCGCGCCGGACACCCCGAGGAAGCGCACGCCCCGCTACGGACCCTGCGCACCTGGGCCGACCGCACGGGCGCGGCCTGGGCCCACACCGCCGCCGACCGCACCGCGGCCCTCCTCACTCCCGACACCGCCGAGGCCGAAGCGCTGTTCCAGCGGGCCCTCGACGCACCGGCCGCCGCCACGCGGCCGCTCTGTCACGCCCGTACGCAGCTGCTGTACGGCGAGTGGCTGCGCCGGACCCGACGGCACACCGCCGCCCGACCGCACCTCGCTGAGGCGGCCGAGACCTTCCGGCGACTCGGTGCCACTCCACTGCTCGATCGGGCCCTGACCGAAGAGGAGTTGACCGGTCAGGAGGTGGCCGGTGGGCAGGCACCTCCGGCCCCCAGCCGTTCCGACCCCCTGCTCACCCCGCAGGAATTCCGCGTGACCCGCCTCGCCGCCGAGGGCCTGACCGACCAGGAGATCGCCGCCCACCTCCTCATCAGCCCCCGCACGGTGCGCCACCAGCTGTCCGCCGTCCTCCCGAAGCTGGGCATCGCGGCCCGCGCCGACCTGGCCGGGGTCGACCTCGCGCACGCGCCGCGCCGCAAGGGCTGACAGCAGTGGCCCTCCCCACGTCGTCCCTCTCTTGACCTCAACCGCAGTTGAAGTAGGAAGATCGCGACACGTCTCGCGAAAAGGAGAGTGGACATGACCGCGCACCGCTCGCCGTACGGGCCCGACGGGTCGCTCATGGAAGCCGACGGGGCCGGGCGGAACGCCGTGCCAGGGGATCCGGCGGGCCGGGAGGCGCTGCGCCGCGCTGTCGCGCTCGTCCGCGCGTACGTGCAGGGGGACTCCGCCGCGATCGGCACGGCGCTCGACGCCGCGGACCCGGCCGTCGCCGGACAGCTGCCGTCCGCCACCGGCGACATCCTGCGGCTGGTCGTCGGCATGGTCCTGTCGGGACCCCGCACCCTCACCCCGGCGGACGTGGTCCGCACGGCCGACAGGATCGCCGCCGCGGGCCCGCCGCACCACGAACTGGCCGCCTCCCAGGCCGTCCGCGCCTGGGCGGGCCGGGACGACGAGGGGCTGCGCGCACACTGGGCGGACCCCGCCTCGGGCGCGCACGGCACGGCCGTCCTCGCGGCGGCGCTCGCGGTGGGCGCGTGGGGCGCGGAGCCGTTCCTCACGCTGCTCGGGACCTTCGACGAACTGGCGGGCCGGTGCGCGTGAGGGCTCCGCTCACGCCCCGTCGGCCATCGGCGGCGTACGCACGGGACGGCCGATGTCGGACGGCCAGCCGGGTCTGAAGCGCGCCACGAAGTCGGCGAAGTCGTCGGCCAGATAGCGCGGGTCCGACGGCTTCAGACGGAGCTGCCGCCGGTCGTCGGCCCACCAGACCTCGAAGTCGGCGACGGTCCCCTCGACGGGCCAGCGCCCGGCCTCCCGCGGCAGCAGCAGGACGTCGACGAACCCGCCGACGGCGAGCCCGACGTCCACGAAGATCCCGATCGCCCCGGGCCGCGGCACCCGCACGACGGTCCCCTTGAAGACCTCCCCGAACCGCAGACCTTCCCGGATCCGCGCCCACTCCTCGTCCGACACCATCCGCGCATCCTGACACGGGGGAGGGCACTTGCGACCCTTGAGACCGGGGTTGTTCAGCCTTTGGCGCTCGCGGAGCTCAGGAGGTACAAGCCGGGCGCCCCCGCGAGGACCGCCATGGTCAGCACGGCAGGGCCGAGCCCGCCGTGCACCAGCAGGGGCGCGGCGATCGCGGCCCCCACGGGCGGGGTCCCCTGCATCAACGTGCGCAGCGCGGCGAAGGAACGGCCGTGCATCTCGGGCGGGATGCGGCGCATCCGCAGGGACTGCGCCCACACGGTCATCGGCGCGCTCAGCAGACCGACCCCGAAGAACGCGGCGCCGACCACCACCGGCCGCGCGACGTCGAGCAAGGGCAGGACGGACAGAGCCGCACCGACCTGGAAGAGGCCGATCCGCCGTACCGACGCCCCTCCGGCCCACCCTCCCCGGCCGCTGCCCGCCAGGGCCGCGCCCACGAACTCGCCCGCCGCCATCGCCGCGATCAGCAGGCCGAGCGAGGCGGCACCGCCGGCCAGCTCGTTCTTCACCAGCCATGGCCCGACGACCAGGAGCAGCATGCCCTCGGCCACGTTGAACAGCATGAACGCGACCGTCGTGGCCACGATGACCCGGTCCCGGCCGACCGCCCTCATCGCGCGCCGCGTGCTCGGACCCCCGCCCGCGGGGTGCGCGCGCTGCGGCGGCAGCGGAGTCCGCAGCGTCGCCACGGCGCCGGCGAAGAAGACGTAGGTGAGGGCGTCGATCAGCAGCACCTGGGGTGCGCCGATCACGCCGACGAGGACACCGGCGGCCGCCGGGCCGACGACGGTGGCCACGCTGAAGCTCAGCGACTCGAGCGCGTTCGCCGTGTCGAGGTCGGACTCCTTGACGAGCTGGGGGATCGCGGCCGGAAACCCGGCGAGGGGCACCATCTTGAGCAGCCCGTAGACGCCCGCCACCACGAACGGCAGTGCCGTCGGCACGTCCCCCAGGGTGGCCGCGACCGGCACGGCGGCCACACACTCCGCCCGGAACAGGCTGTCGCACACCAGCAGCGTCCGCTTGTCCACCCGGTCGAGCAGCGGCCCGACGGCGAGCCCGCCCACGACGACGGGAGCGGTGAAGCACACACCGAGGAGGCCAAGGAGCTCCGGCCCTCCGTCCTCGACGACCAGCCACGACAGGGCCAGGAACGTCATTCCGTCGCCCAGCAGCGACACCGAGGCCCCCAGCCAGAGGCGCCCGAAGCCCCCTGACCTCAGGACCCGTGCGTACGCCTTCATCGGACGCCGTCTCTCTGGCCCGCGACGGCCGTCGGCGCGGACGACAGGGGAGGGCGTTCACCGCTCTCGTGGGCGAGGAGCCAGCGCTTGACGTCGAGGCCGTAGTAGTAGCCGCCCAGGCTGCCGTCCGTGCGGCGCACGCGATGGCAGGGCACCACCAGAGGTATCAGGTTGTACGCGCAGGCGGCGCCGGCCGCCCGGGCCGCGCGGGGCCTGCCGGCGCGCGCCGCGAGCTCCCGGTAGCTGACGGTCGTGCCGGGCCGGATCCCGCGCATCTCCCACCAGGCCGCGCGGCGAAAGGCACTGTCGGGCTGTACGACGGGAAGCCCGTCGATCGCCCGCACCGCTCCGTCGAAGTAGGCCGTGATCGCGGACGTGTACGGCTCCGGCGAGGGGTGCGCGCGAAGCCGGCGCTCGCGCCACCGCGGCGGGAGTTCCGCCAGCAGATCCGTCGGTTCCGCGGTGAAGCCCGCGGTGAGGATCTCGTCGTCGACGATGACGAGACTGAAGGGGCCGAGGGGAGTCGGCACCGTTGTTGCGTACACCGGATGTGCCTTTCGGGATGTGATGGGTGTTTCGGGCAGCACGGATGGCCCGTGCGGGCCGCATGGGGTTGGGCCGTGCGGCGGACGGGGCGTGTGGGGGGGGCTACGGGTGGCGGGAAACGGCGGGGGAGTGAGCGGTCAGGTGAGGGCCGACGCCCTGATCAGATGGGTGACGGCGTACGAGCGCCAGGGCCGCCAACGAGCGCTGCGCGCCGCCATGTCGCGCACGGCGGGGGAGTCGAGGCTCAGGACGTCGGGGTCGCCCAGCGCGTGCGTCCTGATGCGCCGCACCGTCGACGCCTCGATGCCGGGCAGTTCGTTGAGCCGGGCCGTGGTCTCGTCCCGGTCGGCGTCCCGCTCCAGGGAGAGCTCGCCGTCGGCCACCGCGCGTGCCAGGCCGCGCAGGGCGGCGGTGAGGTGAGCGTCGAGGCCGGGGGCCTCCAGCGCCGACTCCGCCACCGCACGGGCCGACGGGAACAGCAGGTCCGGCTCCGCGCCGGGCACGCCGACGGTCTCGCCGCAGTGCTCGACCAGCTGTCGGCACACCTTCCTGGCGTCCTCCAGCGGGGCGTACTGCTCGGCGACCATGCGGACCGCGAGTTCGAAGCCGTCCGTGCAACCGGGCACCCGCAGCCCGGGCGTGGCCCGGACGAGCGCCCCGAGCCGGGGGTCCGCGCCCAGCGATTCCGCGATCGCGGCCGGATCGGCGTCCAGATCGAGAAGGTCACGGCAGCGGCGCACGGCCGCCGTGACATCGCGCAGATCCTCAAGGCACAGCCGCAGCGTCACCTGCCCCTGCTGCGCAGGTGAGGCCGCGGAAGGGGAGGCGCCGAGATCGAACTCGGCCGAGCCGGTCCCCCGGGGCAGACGCAACGTACGCCGATACCGCTCGGGCTCGACCTTCTCGACCCCGGCGACGGCCCGGGCCCGCAGCCACGCCAGCAGGCCCGCGCCGTCCAGCGGCGGCCGGTACCGCAGCCGCAGCACCAGCGGCCCGGAGCGATGCGACGGCACCCCGTGCACCCCGTGCACCCCGTGCCCTGCGTACGCCCCGCGCCCGCCCCGCGTCCCGCGCAGCTGACCCGGCGCGCACCCGAACGCGGCCCGCATCCCGTCGTTGAACTGGCGCACACTCGCGTACCCGCTGGCGAACGCCACGTCCGCCAGCGGCAGCGCGCTGGACTCGATGAGCAGGCGGGCGACCTGATTGCGGCGGTTCACGGCCAGGGCGAGCGGCCCGACGCCGACCTCCGCGACCAACTGCCGGTGCAGATGCCGCTCGCTCACCGCGAGTTGCCGTGCCACGCCCGCCACGCCGATGTCGTCGACGGCTCCGCTCGCGATGAGCCGCAGCGCACGCGCCACCAGATCCCCGCGTACGTTCCACTCCCGCGACGACGGAGCCGCATCGGGGCGACACCGCCGACAGGCCCGGAAACCGGCCGCCTCGGCCGCCCCCGGGACGCGGAAGAAGCGGACGTTCTCCGGTTTCGGCGTACGCGATCCGCACACCGGGCGGCAGTACACGCCCGTCGTCGTCACGGCGACGTAGAAGTCCCCGTCGAACCGCGCGTCGCGGCTGGCCATCGCCCGGTAGCAGATGTCGAAGTCAAGCACCTGCGCATTGTCGCGCCGCGCCGCGCACGCCGTCTGGCGGTGATCGGACCAGGAGATCCCGGCCGAGCCCGCCCGTCGGTGCCTCGGGTCGCGACCGGCTCCCGCCCCGCTTAGCGTGGGACCGGAATCGTCGGAGAGGGGGAAACCGAACGGATTGGTGTGATCGCCATGGCAGGGAAGCCCGCCGTCGTCCTGGTGCACGGGTTCTGGGGCGGCGCCGCCCACTGGGGCAACGTGATCGTCGAACTCCACAAGCGTGGCTTCGGCTCGCTGCACGCGGTCGAGAATCCGCTGACCTCACTCGCCGACGACGCCGAGCGCACCCGCACGATGATCCGGCAGGTCGACGGACCGGTGGTCCTCGTGGGCCACTCCTACGGCGGCGCCGTCATCACGGAGGCGGGCGATCTGCCCAACGTCGCCGCGCTCGTCTACGTCGCCGCGTTCGCGCCGGACGCGGGGGAGAGCCCCGGTCAGATCAGCCAGGAGAAACCGCCCGCGGCGTTCGACAACATCGCCCCCGACTCCGACGGCTACCTGTGGATCAAGCAGGACAAGTTCCACGAGAGCTTCGCCCAGGACCTGACGCCCGACGAGGCCCTCGTCATGGCCGTCACGCAGAAGGCCCCGCTCGGCTCGACCTTCGGCGATAACGTCACCGCTCCCGCCTGGCGCGCCAAGCCGTGCTGGTACCAGGTCTCCACCCAGGACCGCATGATCCACCCCGACAACGAACGCCGCATGGCGCAGCGCATGAACCCCCGCAAGACCATCGAACTCGACGCCAGCCACGCCTCGTTGGCCTCGCAGCCCGGCGCGGTCAGCGACCTCATCGAGGCGGCGGCCGACGAGGTCGCCGCGGGCTGAGACACCGCCGGAGTTCCACTCCACGGCCAGGTCGTTACTCCACGCTCACGCCGTCGATCAGGACGTCGCCCCGCCACTCCTGCGCGGCCGGCTGCCGGGCAAGGCGCAGGTACTGCTCGGCGATGCGGTCCGGGTCCAGGGCGGAGCCGGGGGAGACCGGACCGCCGACGGTGACGGTGGCGATCCGCAGCCCGCGCGGCCCGAACTCCTCGGCGAGCACCGCGCGGGCCGCGCGCAGGGCGGCCTTGCCGAGGGACAGGCTCGTCGCCGCGGCGCGGGCGGACGGCATCCCGGAGGTGAGCAGGACGGTGCCGCCGCCCGCGGCGGACATCCGCGGAGCCAGATGCGTCACCGCGCTCACCGCGCCCACCACGTTGACCCGCAGCGCCGCGGTCAGTTCGTCGGCGGACAGCTCGCCGGGCCGGTCGTAGCGCACCCAGGCGGCGTTGTACACCAGGACGTCCGGGACACCGAGTTGCTCGACGGCGGCGTCGAGCCCGGCGTGCAGCGAGGCCTCGTCGGCGGCGTCGGCGAGCAGGCCGACCGCCTTGCCCCCGGCCTGCTCGACAGCCGCGACGGCCCCCTCCACGGTGGCCCGGGAGCGGGCGAGCACGGCCACCGGCGAGCCGTCCCCGGCGAACTGGCGGGCCACGGCCTGCCCGATACCGGGCCCCGCGCCGATCACGATCGTTCCGGCCATGGTCAGTCAACGTCCTCTCGACAGCGCGGGCCCGGCCAACCGCCGCCCGCCGTAAGCCACATCGGTCTCCTGCGCAACCTCGCCCGGCCCACTCCGTATTCCGCGGACACGGGCCAGGAGCGCACAGCCGCACGGGGCGTTCAGGATCGCTCAGGACCCTGGGCCCCTGCTCGACTGTCCGGGGCGGGCGTGGGCGAACTGCCGGAGCAGGCTCGAAGCGGCAGGGACTGGAAACGGTGCGGCGACCACCGCTCCGGCCCCGACCCTGCTCAATGGCCGAAACGGACAATTGCCTATGCGGCAAGGCCCCGCCATCGTGCATGAGGCGGGGAGGCGCCTGCCACCCTGAAACCATCCCTTGGAGGCGTCATGGCGATCCTCTCGGTCACTCCGAACGACGTGGTCTCGTACGACGTCCTGCCGGCGGAAGGCTCCATCGCCGTCTCGGTCAGGCTCTCCGTCACCATCGCGTCGCCCGAGGACACCGTCGACCTCACCGACGTGCTGCGCCGGCTGGTCGACCGGTCCCAGGTCACCGAGGGCACGCTCCACGTCTACTGCGGACACACCACCTGCGGCCTGACCGTCAACGAGAGCGACAGCGGCCTGGCGACCGACATGAAGGCCGTACTCGAACGGATCGCCCCGCACAGCCGCAACCACCGCTACGCCCACGACAACACCCGCACCCCCGCCGAGCGCGCCGTCCACGGCGAACGCGACAACGGGCACTCCCACGCCCGCGCCCTGATCGCCACCCACCCCGAGCTCAACATCCCGATCACCGCGGGCAGCCTGTACCTCGGACAGTGGCAGTCCGTCATGCTCGCCGAGTACGACGGACCCCGCACCCGCGAGCTGCTGATCCGCGTCCACCGGGCCTGAGCCTGACGTTCCCCGTCCGCGGGCCCGTGTCCTACCGGTCGATGGCGTGGAGCCGGGGAGGTGGAACGGCCCTCACGCCCCCGGCTTGCGCAGCACCACCAAGTGGTACGCCAAGTGGTCCCGCGAGAAGGAACGGTAGGGGCCCATCAGGGGATCCGTGTAGGCGAGGGCCTCCTTGCCGAAGCGGGTCTCGATCTCGTCGCGCCGGTCCTGGTACAGGGTGCACATCAGCTCGCCGCACAGCACCGCGTTGGCGGTCATGTCCTGCACCCGTACGACATGGAAGCCGGTGTCCTCGACCTCGCCGAGCAGTGTCGTGAAGGTGGTGAGCGGGGGACAGGTCCACAGGGTCGTGTACGCCGCCGACTCCTCCTCGCTGGGCGTGCCCCGCAACGTGAACTCGGTGAGGAGGAGGTGTCCGCCGGGCTTGAGGACGCGCAGGGCCTCCCGCAGGCCCAAGGGGCGGTCGGCCAGGTGGGGCATGCAGTCGATCGACCAGGCGGCGTCGAACGACGCGTCGGAGTAGGAGAGTTCCATCGCGTTGCCGTACGCGAACTCCACCCGCTCGCCCGCCGCGTGCGTGCCGCGCCGCTCCTGGCAGCGGGCCAGCTGGCTCTGGCTCACCGTGATGCCGGTGACCCGGCAGCCCGTCCGTTCCGCGAGGCGCAGCGCGGGGCCGCCGGTGCCGCAGCCGATGTCCAGGACGCGGGAGCCCGGCGCGGGGTCGAGCGAGTCGATGAGGAACTCCGTCTGCCGGTCCTGCGCGAGGTCGGCCATGCCGACCAGCGTGGTGACGGGCACGCGCTCACCGTGCGGCACGTACATGCCGATGTGCACGGCGGTCGAGCCGAGCGTCATCGCCAGCAGATCGCCGTACTGGTCGTACATCGCCCCGACCTCGTCGGGGGTGGGAGCCGGGGTACCACGCGTGCCGCGGGCGTTCGCTGCCATGGTGCGCCTCCTCGTCGAGAGTGCGGATTCCGTCCCGCACGGACGAGGTCCATTGCACCCATGGGGGGCGGCTCCTGTGACGGCGGAGTCGAGCCAGGAATGGTGGACCGAACCGGGAGAGGCGTGACGTCTGAGCTCCTGGAGGCATGACTTCTGAGGTCTTGTCAGGCGCCGTTCCGGAAACCCGTCAGGTGCCGTCGGGCGTCAGGCCGAGGATGCGCTCCGCGTTCCCGTGGGCGATCTTCTCCCGGTCGGCCGGGCTGACCGGGAGGCCGTCGAGGAACGCGCGGCCCGCCGCGTTGGCGCTGTAGGGGTAGTCGACGGAGAAGAGGATGCGGTCCGTGCCCAGGGCGTGGAGTGCGCTCACGAACGGCGCGTAGTCGAAGACACCGCTGGTCGTGACCGAGAAGTGGTCGCAGAAGTAGTCCTTGACGCGGCGCGGCAGGCCGGCGGCGGGCGTGAGCATCCAGTCCGCCCGCCAGATCATCGACGGGAGCGCCTCGCCCATGTGCCCGATGATCATCTGGAGGCCGGGGAAGCGGTCGAAGACACCGCCGACGATCAGCCGGAGCGCGTGCAGCCCCGTGTCGACGTGCCAGCCCCAGGCGGCGCACCCCAGCGCCTCGTCGACCAGCGGCGAGAAGCCCGAGTAGCAGGCGTCGAAGACGGCCTGCGGCGGCCGGTTGGGGTGCAGATACACGGGCACGGACAGCGCCTCGGCGCACGCGAAGACGGGCCGGAACGACGGATCGTCCAAGTACCGCCCGCCCACATGGCCGTTGACCATGGCGCCGCGGAAGCCGAGCGTGGACACCGTCCGCTCGAGTTCGGCGGCCGCCGCCTCCGGGTCGGTCATGGGCAGCGTGGCCAGGGCGGCGAACCGGTCGGGGTGGGCCGCCACCGCGTCGGCCATCACGTCGTTCGCCTCCCGGGCGAGGCCGACGGCGACGCCCGGGTCCAGGCTCTCGGTGGCGGGCACGGTGTGGGACAGGACCTGGACGTCGATGCCGCTCGCGTCCATGTCCGAAAGCCGACGCTCGCCCAGGTCCGTGATGCCGGGCGGCCGGTCGTCGCCGGGTGGCCAGAACCCCTCGTCGGCGAGCATCCGGTAGAAGCGCTCCATCGGATGGTCCGCGTTGGCCCTGCGGATGGCCGCGGTGGTGAAGTGCTCCTCCAGCGCGATGACGCGCACGGTGTCAGCCCACCGTGCCGGACGCCGCGGGCGCCGCCTCAGGGCCGGATGCTCCGGGTCCTGGTGCCGCCGCTTCCGGCGCTCCGGAGCCGCCGATGATGTCCTCGATCGTGATCGGCAGCTTGTGGAAGCGCCGCCCCGTGGCGTGGTGGATCGCGTTGGCGACGGCCGCGGCGACGCCCGCCTGCCCCACCTCGCCGACACCCTTCACGCCCAGCGGATTGACCACGTCGTCCGTCACCTCGACGAAGTCGACGTCGACGTCCGGCACGTCGGCGTTGACGGGCACCAGGTACTCGCCGAGGCTGGCGTTGGCCCACCGGCCGGTGCCCGGCTCCATGTGGGTCGCCTCCAGGAGGGCCTGGCTCAGCCCCCAGATCATGCCGCCCATGAGCTGGCTGCGGGCGGTCTTGGCGTTCAGGACCCGGCCCGGCGCGAATGCCCCGGCGAGGCGGCGCACGCGCACCAGGCCCAGGACGGGATCCACGGCCACCTCGGCGAACTGCGCACCGAACGTCATCGACGCGAACGGCGCGTCGGGCGGCGGCGGCCCCCAGGAGCCGGTGGCCTCCATGTCGGGCAGGAAGTTGCGCTGCAGCAGCTCCGCGTAGCTCTCGCCCACGTCGGGGGAGTCGCGCAGCACCATCCGGCCGTCGCGCACGACGACGCCCGCGGCGTCCGCGCCGTGCAGCGGGGAGCCCTCGTCGGCGACGGCCCGGCCGATCAGCTGGTCGCGCAGCGCGCTCGCCGCGGCGTGCACGGTCGCGCTGACCATCCCGGTCCCGGAGGAGGCGACGGCCGCGGCCACGTTCGGCAGGTCCGTGTCACCGCCCTCGAACCGGCACTGCTCCACCGGCAGGCCCAGGGCCTCGGCGGCGACCTGTGTCATCACCGTCAGGATGCCGGTCCCGATGTCGGTGACCGCGGCCTGCACGACGGCCGTGCCGTCGGCGTACACCCGGGCACGGGCCCGCTGGGGGTTGTAGGGCCCGTACACCGGATACGCGGCCGAGGCCATGCCGACCCCGATCAGCCAGTCGCCGTCACGGGCCGGGGGCGCGGCCCGGCGCTCCCAGCCGATGCGCTCGGCACCGAGCCGGTAGCACTCGCGCAGGCCCTTGCTGCTCCACGGGTGGCCGGACGCCGGGTCGGTCTCGGCGTAGTTGCGCAGGCGCAGCTCCAGCGGGTCGAGGCCGAGCCGCTCGGCGAGCT
This sequence comes from Streptomyces sp. NPDC059003, assembly GCF_042740445.1. Lineage (NCBI taxonomy): Bacteria > Bacillati > Actinomycetota > Actinomycetes > Kitasatosporales > Streptomycetaceae > Streptomyces > Streptomyces sp. NPDC059003. The sequence goes on from NZ_JBHYJH010000003.1 coordinate 149,105, forward strand.
CGTCCATGGCCGTCTCCAGGGCGAACAGGCCGGTCGCCTCGCCGGGGCAGCGCATGAACGTCGGCGTCATCGTGTTGGCACGGATCAGCCGGTACACGCCCTCGTGGTTCGGGCACGCGTACATCTGCCCGGCCACGCCGAGCGACGGCTCGGCCCAGTGGTCGAACGGCGACGTCGGCGACAGCTTGTGATGGCGCAGCGCGGTGAGCCTGCCCTCAGCGTCGGCGCCGAGCGTGAGCCGCTGCTCCTGCTCCTCGCGGTGCCCGCAGGACGAGAACATCTGCTCCCGCGTGAGGGCGAGCCGCACCGGGCGGCCCACCTTGCGGGACGCGAGCGCGGCCAGCGCCGGATGGTGCCAGACCATCGCCTTGGCGCCGAAACTGCCGCCCGTGTAGTGCCCGATGACCCGGATGCGGGTGTGCGGGATGCCGAGCTGCGCGGCGAGCGTGTGCTGGGTGGCGGTCACCCCCTGCGTGGTGTCGTGCAGCGTGAGCCGGTCGCCCTCCCAGTACGCGGTCGCGGCCGACGTCTCGATGGGGTTGTGGTGGTTGGCGGCGAAGGCGTACGTGCGGTCGACCGTGACCGCCGCCTGCGCGAGCGCGGCTTCCACGTCCCCGCGCTCGGTGCGGCCCGGGATGAACCCCGCGAAGATCGCTTCGGGTTCGTACGCCTGGTCGCGGCCCTGGTCGATGACGGTGACGGACGGCTCCTCGGCGTACTCCACGCGCACCAGGTGCGAGGCGTGCAGGGCGCGGTCGTAGGAGTCGGCGACGACCATCGCGACGTGCTGGCCCGCGTAGTGGATCTCGTCGCTCTGCATCGGGAAGAACGTCTCCCCGGGAGCGGCCGAACCGGCGAGCGACGGCAGCAGCGGCGGCTGCGCCGCGATCTTCCCGAGATTGCCGTGCGTGAACACGGCGAGCACCCCGTCGGCCAGCTCGGCCTCGGTGCTGTCGATGGCCACGACGCGGCCGCGGGCGACGCGGGCGCCCACGAGCACGGCGTACGTGAGGCCGGGCAGCGGCACCTCGGCGGCGTAGCGGGCGGCGCCGGTGACCTTGGCGTGGCCGTCGACCCGGTCCAGGGGACGGCCGATGGGTCCTGCGATGTCGAGGGTGGTGCTCATCACCGGCTCCCGTCACGCGTGAGGAGGTCGAGCGCCCGGACCAGCGTGCGGCGGGCCAGCTCGGGCTTGAAGGCGTTCATGGGGGTGGTGCGGGCAGCGTCGAGCTCCGCGCGCGCGGCGAGCTCGAAGCTCGCGGTGGTGGCGGGCGCCCCGGCCAGCGCGTCCTCTGCGCGGCGGGCCCGCCAGGGACGTGTGCCGACCCCGCCGAGCGCGAGCCGGGCGCCCCTGACCTTGCCGCCGTCGACGTCGATCGCCGCGGCGACCGACACCAGGGCGAACTCGTACGACTCGCGGTCGCGGACCTTGAGGTACAGCGAACGACGGGCCATGGGCAGCGCGGGCACCTCGATGGCGGTGATCAACTCGCCGTGGACCAGCGGGTGTTCGCGGTCGGGGGTGTCGCCCGGCTCCAGGAAGAAGTCGTCGATGGCGTACGTGTGCGCGCCCTCGAGGGTGCGCGTGTGGATCCGGGCGTCGAGGGCGACCAGCGGGACCGCCACGTCGGAGGGGTGGGTGGCGATGCAGTGCTCGCTGGTGCCGAGCACCGCGTGGGTGCGGCTGACGCCGCCGAGCGCGGCACAACCGGCGCCCGGCTGGCGCTTGTTGCAGGGGGACTCGCCGTCGCGGTAGTAGCCGCAGCGCACCTTCTGCATCATGTTGCCGCCCATGGAGGCCATGTGGCGCAGCTGCGCGGACGCGCCGAGCACCAGCGCCCGTGACACCAGCGGGAACCGCTCCTGGACGAGGGGCGACGCGGCCACCTCGCTCATCCGGGCGAGGGCGCCGATCCGCAGGCCGCCGTCCGGGAGCTCCTCGATGCCGGCCAGCGGCAGCCGGTTGATGTCGACCAGGCGGCGCGGGGCGAGGACGTGCTGGCGCAGCAGGTCGACCTCGGTGGTGCCGCCCGCGAGGAAGTCGCTGCCGGGGTCGCCGCTGACGGCGCGCAGCGCGCTGTCGATGGCGTCGGTGCCCTCGGCGCGCAGATAGCTGATGGGTCGCATGTCCGCCTCGCTCCTCAGACGCGCTCGCGGGCCGCGCGGATGGCGGCCCTGATGTTCGGATACGCGGCGCAGCGGCAGATGTTGCCGCTCATCCACTCCTTGATCTCCGCGTCGTCCGTGGCGTGCCCCTCCTGGACGCAGCCGAGCGCCGACATGATCTGCCCCGGCGTGCAGTAGCCGCACTGGAAGGCGTCGTTGCGGAGGAACTCCTCCTGCATCGGATGGAGTTGGCCGTCCCCGGTGCCATCGGGCCGCGCCAGGCCCTCGACGGTGGTGACCTCGGCGCCCTCGCAGGTGATGGCGAGCGTCAGGCACGCGAGCACCCGCCGGCCGTCGACCTGGACGGTGCACGCCCCACAGGTCCCCTGGTCGCAGCCGCGCTTGGCGCCCGTCAGCTGGAGCTCATCGCGCAGCGCCTGCAACAGGCTGACGCGCGGCTCGATCTCCACCTCCCGCTCGACGCCGTTGACGCCGAGCCGCACCTTCACCGGCCCCGGACCCCGCTCGGCCGTCTCGGACGCCGTGCTCGTCTCCGGTGTGTGCACTGCCATGGTGGTGCCTCCTCGGGCCCTGCGGCTGACACGAGGTACGGCCGCGCGGCGCCAGGGGCAGCCACGCGGCGTACCAAGTGCGAGCCTCACACAACACGGCAAACGCGGCAATCAGGGCATAACGTGTCATGGGTGGTCCGGCTCTCGGAGGTGCCCCCATGGCTACGGCGGAGGTGCCCCCATGACCGACGCGCCCCGGCGCGCACACGACCCAGGAGAGCAGCAGGTCAGCGCCGTCTACACCTGGCTGGTCGAGCCCGGCAGGGAAGCGGACTTCCAGGAGTGGGCGCATGGCATCCAGCGCGTCGCCGGGACGTTCCCCGGCCAGCAGGGCGTCACCTGGCTGCGCCCGGAGGGTGCCGGGCACCGCTTCCACGCCGTCGTGCGCTTCCGCGACACCGAGAGCCTGGAGCGCTGGATGCGGTCGCCGGAGCGCGCGGAGTGGCATGACCGGCTCCCGGGCATCGCGCGCCCAGCGCACCCCCATCTGACGACCACCGGCATGGAGACCTGGTTCACCGTCCCCGGCGGCGTGGCCCGCCCGCCCGAGCGCTGGAAGATGGCCGTCATGACGCTTCTGGCCGTCTATCCCTTCGCCTTCCTGCACACCTGGCTGGCGGCCCCCCACCTCACGTCCTGGCCCCTGCCCCTGCGCGCGGCGGTCCTGCCGCTCTTCCTGTCGCCGACGCTCACCTACGTGGTGATGCCGCGGCTGAGCAGGCTCCTGAAGAGGTGGCTGTACCGCGACCCCGCGTAGGGCCTTGCCGAGGGGCGAGGGGCGAGGGGCGAGGGGCGAGGGTCGAGGGTCGAGGGGCGAGGGGCGAGGGCCGAGGGCCGACGGCCGGTCAGGACCAGGCCGGGAGCGGCAGGGGCTTGCCGCTCTCCACGTAGGTCTTGAGGCTGGAGAGCACCGCGGACCAGCCGCCCGCCGACTGGCGGAGTTCGACGTCGTCGCGCAGGTTCTCGTGCGTGACGGTGAGCTGGACCGTGCCGCCGTACGGCTTCAGGTCGAAGGTGACGGTCGAGGGGCCGTTGGGGCGCTCCTCGCCGGGGCCCGCCCAGGTCACGACCAGGCGCTTGGGCGGGGTGGCCTCGACGACCGTGCCGACGATGTCGGCGATGCCGCTGCCGTCCGTGCGGCGGTGCTCCCAGGGGGAGCCGGGCTGCCAGTCCGAGACGTTGCTGTGCTGCCAGTAGGCGGCCGTCATGTCGGCGTCGGTCAGGGCCTGCCAGACCGTCTCGGGGGTGGCCTCGATGTAGGTGGTGTACACGAACTCGGGCTTGGTGGTGGGGGAGGTGTTCATGGCGCTTTCCGCTCTCCGTTTCAGTGCGCCCAGTGCTGCGAGGCGCGGGCGTTCGAACTTGTCGATCCACCGCTCCTGGATCTCATGGAGCGGTACGGGGTTGAGGTAGTGGAGTTTTTCCCGGCCCCGCTTGACCGTGCTGACGAGGTTGGCCGCCTCCAGGAGGCCCAGGTGCTGGGTCGTGGCCTGGCGCGACATGCCGAGCCCTGCGCAGAGCTGGCTCAGGGTCTGGCCGTTGTCCTCGTGCAGCCGGTCGAGAAGGAGCCGCCGGGTCGTGTCGGACAGGGCCTTGAAGACCTTGTCCATGTCATCGCTCACACGGCTATTAATGCAGGCATTTACTTGCATGTCAAACGGTGATGGATGGCTACGGAACGTAGCGCCGACGATGCACCCCACTTATGGCCAAATCTGACGCTTAGCGGCTGAAAGTCCGACGAGTAGCGTCATGGCTCCTTCCGTGGGTGGCCCGCGGTGGAAGGGGGAGCGCCGTGACGTGGCTGGGGTGGGAAAGCCTTGGGGGAGCCCTGACGAGCGGCCCGGCCGTGTCGTCCTGGGCCGGTGGACGGCTCGACACATTCGTACGGGGCACGGACTCGGCCCTCTGGCACAAGTGGTACGACCACGGCTGGTCGGGCTGGGAGAGCCTCGGCGGCGTCCTCACCTCGGAACCCGCGGCCGTCTCCTGGGGCAACGGCCGCATCGACGTCTTCGTGCGCGGCACCGACTCGGCCCTGTGGCACAAGTGGTACGACAAGGGCTGGTCGGGCTGGGAGAGCCTGGGCGGCGTCCTCACCTCCGCACCCGCCGTCGCGAGCTGGCGCGGCGGCCGCCTCGACGTCTTCGTGCGCGGTACGGACGCGGCGCTGTGGCACAAGTGGTACGACGGCGGCTGGTCGGGCTGGGAGAGCCTCGGCGGCACGCTCAACTCCGCGCCCGCCGCCGTCTCCTGGGCCGACGGCCGCATCGACGTCTTCGGGTCGGGCTCGGACTCGGCCCTGTGGCACAAGTGGTACGAGCGCGGCTGGTCCGGCTGGGAGAGCCTCGGCGGCGCCCTCAACTCCGCGCCCGCCGCCGCCAGCTGGAGCGCCGGACGCCTCGACGTGTTCGTCGCCGGTACGGACTCCGCGCTGTGGCACAAGTGGTACGACCACGGCTGGTCGGGCTGGGAGAGCCTCGGCGGCGTCCTGACGAGCGGCCCCGGCGCCGTGTCCTGGGGCCCCGACCGCATCGACGTCTTCGTGCGCGGCACCGACAACGCCATGTGGCACAAGTGGTGGACCAAGGTGCCGACGGTGCGCCTGCACGCCAAGGTCCTCACCGCCCCGAACGTGTCCGTCACCGACGCCGTCGCGCGCATGCGCGAGGTGTACGCGACCGCCGGCATCGCCGTCGAGCTCGCCTCCACGGAGAACCTGAACCTGCCCGCGCTCAACGACGTCGACGTGGGGGAGTGCGTCAGGGGCCGGACCACCCCCGAACAGGACGAGCTGTTCGGCCACCGCGCCCACGCGGGCGCCAACGACGTCGTCGTCTACTTCGTACGCTCGACCGTGCCGCCGTTCAACGGCTGCGCGGCCCACCCAGCGGGCCGGCCCGGAGCCGTCGTCGCGCGCGGCGCGACACAATGGACCCTGGGCCACGAGGTCGGCCACGTCCTGGGCCTGCGGCACGTCAACGACAACGACCGCCTGATGACGGGCAACGGCACGGCCAACATCACCAACCCGCCGCCCGACCTGGTCGCCGACGAGGTGAAGACCATGCTCGACAGCCCGTACACCCAGGACGTCTAGGAGGCGGCGATGAGCGTATCGATGGACGACGTACGCAAGGTCCTCGACCCCGAGGAGCCGGACTATGCTGCCGCCGCGCGCCTCGGCACCGACAGCCTGCCCCACCTGCGCGCCCTGGTCGAGGGCGACGACCTGCTCCTTGCCGCCAAAGCGGTGTACGCGGCCGGGCTGCTCGAAGGCGACACCGGCAAGGACGTCGTCGCGACCGCCGCGCGCAGCGACGAGCCGACGCTGCGCGTCGCGGCGGCCGGTGCCACGGTGAACCTGCCGACGGAGTCCGCGGCGGGCCTGCTCGGCAACCTGGTCACCGATCCCGACGTGGGCGTGCGCAAGGTCGCCAGGGCGTCCGTGCCCGCCGACGCCCCCGAGTCCCTGGCCACCCTCATCCGCGAGAGCGGCCCCCCGGAGGCGGCTCCTTCAGCGCCGTCCGACCTCGCGTCGGGCGCACCCCTGACGGCCACGCCGATGCCCGGCGAGCACCCCGGCACCGGGCTCATGCCCGGCGAGGCCCCGACGGGCGGCCTGATGCCGGGCGAGCGCCCGCGGGGCGGCATGGACGGCGGCGGCGACGCCGAACCGGCACCGGGGAAGATGCCGGGCGAGAGCGGCTGAACTGTTCCGGGTCGCCGGGTCGCCGGGTCGCCGGGTCGCCGGGTCGCCGGGTCGCTGGGTCGCTGGGTCGCTGGGTCGCTGGGTCGCTGGGTCGCCGGGTCGCCGGGTGGCCGGGTCGCTGGGCGGCCGAGCGGCCGGGGGAGGGCTGGGCGGCACGTCGTCCGTGTCAGTCCTCCCGCGCGTCCGGCCGCACCACACGCACCGACTGGTTGCCGTGCTGGTTCACGATCGCCGTGCCCTGACCCTCGGCCCTGACGTACTGCCGGTACGACGTGGAGTCGCGCCGGGGCGGGGCGAAGGCGGCGATCGCGGCCTGCAACTCCCCGGCCGCGTCCGGGTGTTCCGCCAGCAGATCCTGGAGCCGTACGCGCCACGCGTGGCGGGCTTCCGCCAACTCGCGCTCGCTCGCCGCACCGTGCGCCGCCGTCCGCAGTTCGTCGAGCCGCCGGGCGGCGGCCGCCGCCCGGTCGGGGTCGCCCCGGCCGAGCAGTTGGACGAAGGCGGCGCGGGTGGTCTGCCACGCGTCGGTGGTGGCCGCCCCGACGAGGCCCGCGGCCCCGGCCGAGGCCAGCGTGGCCAGCCATTCGGGAGTCACTGTCGCTTCCTCCTGGAGGGGGTGGGCGGTTGTTCCGGAGGTCTGGTCGGTCGCTGCTGCCGCGTGCGCTGCGCGGCTACGGCGTGCGCTGCGCGCTCCACTGACCGCTGGCGTTCTGGCACTCCGTGGTGAAGGTGCCGCGCATGCCGGTGTCGTCCACGGTGCCGGTGAAGGAGATGGCCCGGGCGCTGTCGACGGTGCCGAAGGTGATGCGGTCGCCCTTGATGGTGCCGGTGACGGGGCCGCTGAGGTCGCAGGGCGTCCCCTCGACGGTGAGCTCGCCGGTGATGCTGTCGCTGTCGACGGTCAGGTCGGCGGTGAACGGACCGCTCGCGACGACGGCGTCCCACTCGCCCCGCCAGTCGCCGTTGAGACGTTTCGCGGCGTCGTCGCCCGAACCCGACGAAGGCGAGGGCTCGTCCGGCGGTGGCACCGACGGCGTGACCCGCAGCCCGAAGTCCGTGTAGCGCGCCGAGACCGCGTGACCGCCGGTACTCGGTCCCGGCGCGGCCTCCAGACGCACCAGGCGTCCGTCCTCGTCGATCCGGGCCGAGAACGTCGACGCCGCGTCGCCGGTCGGCGCCGATGAGGCCGGGGCAGGCGTGCTGGTCGCCCGCGGGCGGTCGTAGGCCGCCTGCCGCACGGGCCGCACGGCGCGGTCCGTGGACCGCGACAACGTCCCCGTGAAGCGGCACCCCTCACGCTCGGCACGCGCCACCGACCGCAGCAGCCGCGCCACCGCCGTCGGATCGACCGCGTCGTTGAAGGCACCGTCGGACCGCACCAGACGGGCGTCCGCCCCGTCCGGAACCGTCGTCCCCGCGGGCAGCGCTACCTTCCCACCGCTGATCGTCCCGCTCACGACCGGCCCCTCACCGACCTGCTGGGTGAACCAGGCGGAGCGCGACCTGGGATCCGCCGCCCCGGTGACGTGGTGCCGACCCCGGCTGACGTCGAACCGGTAGCTCGTCAGGCCCGTACGCCGTGCGGCCTCCGCCAGCATCACCGGCGCCGAACGCCCGTTGACCGCGGCGTCGCACGAGGCCTTGTCGTGCGTACGCGTCACCACCACGCTCACGGACACGACGGTGACGACCACGACCGAGACGACGGTGGCCACCACCGGCACGCTCACGCCGCCGCCCCCGACCCCCACGGCCGACACCGCCTTGGCGAACAGGGAGGCGCCGCCCTTGCCCGCGACGGCTCCCGACGTCGAGGCGCCGGTGCCGACGGTGCCCGACGTGGTGCCGGATGCGGTGCCCGACGCGGCACCCGCCGCGGGCCCGGCGGGATCGGCGAGCGGCCCCTCGGGAAGCACCCCCGCCCCCGCCTTGTCGGCGGCCTCGGCCGCGAAGTGCCGGGCGGCCATGGTTCCGCCGGCGGCCGCACCCGTCCCCGCGACCGCGGTCACCGCTCCGGCCGCACCCCGGCTCATCTTCCGCGGACGGGGAGTCTGGCCGAAGACCACTTGGTAGTAGATGTTGCCGTTCTGCACGGCGTTGACGGTGCCGTGCCCGGTGGCGGTGGCGATCTGCGTCCCCGTGGAGCCGGTCGCGTCCGCCGGCATGAGCAGGGATCGCACCGTGTCGGTGAACCGGCGCGCCTGCTCCGCGCGCTCAGGATCGTCGGCGAGCGCGGCGGCGAGCTCCTCCTGCCACCGTGGCACGGCCTCGATCAGGTGGTCGTCGAGCTCCGCACCGTCGAGGCGCAGCGCCTCGGCCGCCCACTCCTGCACCCGCGCGGCCCCGGCCCCGCCGTCGCCGGGCAACAGCGAACCCGCTTCCGCGCGGGCCGCGTCCCACGCGTCGGTACCGATGGCCGCGGCGAGATGCTCGACCGCGTCGACGACCGGATCCGCGGCCCGCTCACCACCCCCTGGAACGCCCGGACCGCCCCCTGAAACACCTTCGGCCATGACCGCCGCCTCCCCCGATGCGTCACGCCACTGAGCTCGCGAAGCTAGCAGCGCTCCGGAGGCGACAAGGAGCCCCGCGGCACAGGGCAAGAAGGCAACGGAAGCGAAGGCGCACGGCACCGGCGCGCGCACGGCCGCGGGCTCCCCCAAGAAACCGGCCACCGGCAGGACGATACTGAGGTCGGCGGTCGAACGGCGGTGCCACAGAGTGCTGTTCGGCCGCCCGGGCCGTCTGCGGAGTCAGGACGCCTTCGGCGGCACGAGGTTGTGCTCGGTGCCCAGCTTCGTCCTGGTGTCGGCGTAGAGGGAGACCTCGCCGTCGCTCCAGCGGACGATCACGTCGTCGGACCTGCCGTTGGCCGTGTAGGTGCCGGTCGTCATCGCGGTGGCGTGCTTCCACAGGCCGTTGGGCGCCTGCATCTGCGTCTTCTTGCCGAGGCCGCGCGCGCTCACGTCCTTGTGGAGGGTGCGCTTGCCGTCGGACCAGCGGACGATGACGTCCCAGAAGCCGTTGCCGGTGAAGTCCCCGGCGGTGAGCAGCGTGGCGCGCTTCCACGAGGCGGTGGGCTTCTGGAGCCGGGTCTCCTTGCGGAAGCGTCCGTTCACGTCGCTGTACAGGGTGATCTCGCCGTCGCTCCAGCGCACGACCAGGTCGTCGGTCCGCTTGTTGCCGGTGAAGCGGCCCGCGGTGATCTGGGTGGCGTGCTTCCAGGTGGACTTGGCCTTGGCGAGCTTGATCTCCTTGCCGAAGCCCGCGGGGGACACGTCCGGGTACAGCGTGACCTCGCCGTCGGACCAGCGCACCATCAGGTCGGACCGCTTGGTGCCGGTGAAGTCGCCGCCGGTGATCGTCGTGGCGTGCTTCCAGGTGCCGTTGGGTGCCTTGAGCCGGCGCTGGCCGGTGAAGCCGCCCTTGCCGTTGCCCGTGTGGAGGGTGACTTCGCCGCTGGACCACACCACGAGCAGGTCGGACGCGCCGTCGCCGGTGTAGTCGCCGGAGGCCAGCTGCTTGGCGCGCTGCCAGGTCTCGCCGGTGCCCAGGGAGTAGGGGAGCGGCGGGCGCTTGACCGTGGCGACGTTGTTGACGGCGTCGTCGTAGAGCTTGAACACCTCGTCGTCGTAGTACGGCGCGTACGAGACGTCGCTGCTGGATCCGCCGCCGCCGAGGCCGCCGAGGTTGCCGACGACCTGACCGGTCCCGGTCCGCTCGTCGAAGTTCATCAGCCAGGGGCTGCCGGAGGTGCCGCCGTGGAAGCCGGCGCACGCCATGCGCAGCTGCTTGTAGCCGGGAAGCCGGGTCGTCTTCGCCCGGCACTTGATGGCCTGGTCCTTGGCGTCGTATCTGGCCTTCGGATAGCCGATGACGGTGACCTGCACCCCGTAACCCGGCGTGCGCGTCAGCGTGTTGGCGCCGGTGATCTGCTCGACCTCGCGGCCCTGCTCGTCCGGCTTGACGGTCGCGAAGCCGAAGTCGAGGTTCGATCCCGGGCCTGTGTCGGTGTGCCGGGGGTCCTTGAAGAACCGGTCGACCGCCCAGATGCCGTAGGGCTGCTGGGCCGCCTTCTTCCCCGTGCGGTACTGGGGCACGAAGGCGTGCTTCTTTCCGGGGGCGCAGTGCCCCGCGGTGAGGATCAGATTGCCCTTGGGGCTGTGCACCACGCTCGCCGTGCAGCTGTGCGCGGCCATTCCGCTGTCGACGTAGTACAGGACGCCGACGGTTTTAGCGCCTTTGTAGTAAGTCCTGGAACTCGCCGAGCGAGTCCTGGAGCCCGCCGACTGGGGCGTGGAACTCGCCTTGTACGCCGAAGGGAGCGCGGCGTCCGGTGCGGTGTCCTTGGCCGCGGGTGGCGGGGTCGCCGACTCCATGCGCCGAGGGGTCCAGAACTCCTCCGCGTCCTCAGCTGTCCAGTCCTTGTCGCTCTTTGCGGGAACGGACTTGGCGACGTCATCGGGAGCCTTGTCCGATGCCGATGCCGATGCCGATGCCGATACCGATACCGACGTCGGGCTTTCGGGGCCGGATATGGGCTCTGCCGCGGATGCGCTGGTCGCTGCGGCGGCGATGGCGGCGCCGCTCACCCCCACGGCGACGGTCCGGGACCAACTCGAAAAGCGCACAACTCCCCTTATGCTGCTCAGTATTCGCTGAACTCGGCGGTCGGATGAGATCGCGCACCTGACGATGAGCAGCCGCAGGCAGTTCGCTGCTCGGAAATCCCCCTGGATAAGATCGCAAGGAACGGATCCCGCAACCGGAATCAACTCCGGTTGTCCGAACCTGAGGACTGCATCCTATGTCACGCAAATACGCCGCTATTCTCGGGGCTGCCACGCTCGCGGTGTCGCCGGCGGCCATTCCGAGTGCCGCCGCGGACGAGGGTGGCAGCGGGAAAGTGAACGTCGCTCCGGGTTCGGCACGTCCCGGCGAGCGGATCACCCTGTCGACGGTGAATCCGGAGCTCGACGACGGCGCGACCGTGCGCTCGTCGGCGTTCGCGAAGGCGGTGGAGCTGAAGCCCACGGGCAAGGTCTCCTGGGAGGCGCACGCCCGGATCCGCTGCGACGCCGAGCCCGGCACGTACTCCCTCCACTTCGCCGAGCCGGTGCACCCCGGCGAGGACACGCTGGTCGGCAAGGTGACCGTCGAAGCGGGCGAGCCCATCGACGGCTCCAAGTGCGCCGAGGGGGCCGACGGCGAGGCGGGGGGCGACGACGCGAAGGATGACGACGGGTCCCACGCCATGGCCATCGGAATCGCCGGGGGCGCGGTCGTCGCGGCTGCGGCGGTCACCTTCCTCGTCGTACGGCGCATGCGCCGCCGTTGAGCTGCCGATGCCGCGTCACCGAGGGGCGGGCTGTCCGGGGCGGGTGAGGATCCCGGCGAGCTTGTCGGTCGCCTCGGGCAACAGCCAGTAGTACACCCAGGTGCCGCGCCGCTCGCAGTCGATCAGGCCCGCCTGCCGGAGGAGCTTGAGGTGGTGGGAGATGGTCGGCTGGGAGAGGTCGAACGCGGGGGTGAGGTCGCAGACGCAGATCTCGCCGCGCTCGCCCGAGGCGATCATCGACAGCAGGCGCAGCCGGACCGGGTCGCCCAGGGCCTTGAACACCTTGGCCAGCTCGACGGCCCGGTCCTCTCCCAACGGGGCCGTGAGCAATCCCGGACAGCATCCGTCCGCATCTGCCCGGCCGAGCACGCCAAGCTCTTGTTTCGACATGCCTCTATGTTGACGAACTTCAATCCAGCGCGCAAGGTTGTATCGAAGGGCTTCGAATCAAGCCGTTCCGTTCCTTGTGCCGAGGAGGCATGTCATGAGCGATCAGCCCGCTGACCTGCGCGAAACTGACCTGCGCGACACCGACCCGCGTGACACCGGCCTGCGCGAAACCGTCCGTCAGCGGTATGCGGCCGCCGCTGTCCAGGTTGCCGAGGGCGGCACCGCCTGTTGCGGCCCGCAGGCGATCGAGGTCGACGACAGCTTCGGATCGACGCTGTACGCGGCCGACGAGCGCGACGCCCTGCCCGCGGAGGCCGTCGCCGCCTCGCTCGGCTGCGGCAACCCGACGGCCGTCGCCGACCTCCGCGAGGGCGAGCGCGTCCTGGACCTCGGCTCGGGAGGCGGCATCGACGTACTGCTGTCCGCGCGCCGCGTCGGCCCGACCGGCAAGGCGTACGGCCTGGACATGACGGAGGAGATGCTCGCGCTGGCGCTGGCCAACCAGCGGAAGGCGGGCGCCGCCAACGTCGAGTTCCTCAAGGGCACGATCGAGGCCGTGCCGCTGCCCGCGAACACCATCGACGTCGTGATCTCCAACTGCGTGATCAACCTGTCCACCGACAAGCCCGCCGTGTTCGCCGAGATGTTCCGTGTCCTGGCCCCCGGCGGCCGTATCGGCGTCTCCGACGTCGTCGCCGACGACACCCTGGCCCCCGCGCGGCGCGCCGAGCGCGGTGACTACGTCGGCTGCATCGCGGGCGCGCTCTCCTTCGCCGAGTACCGCGAGGGCCTGGCGGCGGCCGGGTTCACGGACATCGAGCTCACCCCGACGCACGCCGTGGCCGACGGCATGCACTCCGCGATCGTGCGCGCCACCAAGCCCGTCACCGCTCTCTCCGGCCCCGCCGGGGTCAGGCCTTCTTGACCACGCTGGACTTGAGCTGCATGGAGCCGAAGCCGTCGATCCTGCAGTCGATGTCGTGGCCGTCGACGCCGTCCACGAGGCGGATGCCGCGCACCTTGGTGCCCGCCTTGATCCCGGTCGGGCTGCCCTTGACCTTCAGGGTCTTGACCACCGTGACCGTGTCGCCGTCGGCGAGCACGTTCCCGACGGAATCCCTGATGACCTTGGAATCGGAGCCGGCCACGGTGCCGGCCGCGGTGTCGGCGGCCGCGGGCGACCACTCGTGCCCGCACTCCGGGCAGACCAGGAGCGCCCCCATCTCGTAGGTGTACGCGCTGGAGCATTCGGGGCACGGCGGCAGGTGGTCGGTCATCGGCACGGTCCATTTCGACGTTCGGCGAGGGATCTTGGTGTTGCCCCTTGAGGATAGATGGACTCGCTGAATTGCAAAATTTTGCAATTCGTTAGATGGTGTGGTGGCCGTGTCCGCAGATAGCCGCGGGCACGGCATCGCCGCATATCGACGCTTGTCACCGCATGGGGAGCTCTGGGAGCTCGGGGAGAGCATTCGTGTCCGTACCGCTGTACCAGGCCAAGGCCGAGTTCTTCCGGATGCTCGGTCATCCCGTACGGATACGGGTGCTCGAGCTGTTGCAGGACGGACCGATGCCCGTGCGCGAGCTGCTCGCGGCGATCGAGGTGGAGCCCTCGGCGCTGTCGCAGCAGCTCGCGGTGTTGCGCCGTTCGGGGATCGTGACCTCGCAGCGGGACGGGGCGACGGTCGTCTATGCCCTGGCGGGCGGGGATGTCGCCGATCTGATGCGGGCCGCGCGGCGGATCCTCACGGAGATGCTGGCCGGGCGGAACGAACTCCTCGCGGAGCTGCGGGAAACCGAGGCCGGTGCGCGGTGAATGCCCCGCCGCTCCGGGCCTCGGCGATCCGTGCCCGGGTGATCCCCGCCCGTGGCCCGCACACGTGCCACCGTACGAAAGGCAGTTGACGACGATCATGACCATCGAGTGGCGGTACACGATCGAGCAGGACCTCGCCATCCTCTCCGTCGCGGGACACCTCGGCCAGGACGCCGCCCACCGGTTCACCGGCGCCATCGGCTGGGTCCTCGCCCGCGGCACCGGACCCGTCGTCGTCGACTGCACCGAACTGCGCGGCTGGTCCGCCCAGGGCCAGCTCGCCGTCGCCGAAGCCGCCCGCCGCCTCGCCGCACACGGGCGACGCCTGGAACTGGCGGCCATCCCCGCCGACGGCTCCCTGGTCCCGGTCGGTGACGGCCCGGCCATCCCCGTGCACTGCGACCTGGCCGCAGCACTCACCGCACACCGGACACAACGCGGCACGGAGCCCGACGGCCAGGACGAGCCGCAGGAATGGCGCACCGGCGGCTGGCCCAGCTGACTACAGCAACCGGGCCTAGCCAAGCGCAGCAGCTGGCCTAGCCGAGCGCGGGCAGCGGGCCGAGCCGCTCGGCCACCCGGCGCCGCAGCAGCTCGTACTCGGCCTGGCGCCGGGGGAGCGGCCCGGGCGGGCGTCTCACGACGCGCGGTGCGATGACGGTCTGGCCGCGTGTGAACTGCTCGTGGGTCAGGTCGAGTTCCACGCCGCTGGGCAGCCGGTTCCACCAGTGGTAGCCGTGGGCCGCACCGTCGGCGGCGCGCACCTCGCCGAGGACGAGGTCCCCGCCGAAGAGGTCGTGGACGACGAGCGCGGTGATGTCGCAGTGGCCCCAGGCGGGGTTCTCCACCGACCAGCCGGCTCGTTCGAGGTCGTCGGGAGAGCAGGTGTCGGCTGCCCAACTGGCGCGCAGGGATGCGGTGATGTCATTGAGAGTGCAAGGGAGCATGCCCGCAGCATGGCACTTGCCACTGACAAGCTGCCTGATTGGGGATGGTCTCGGGCGGATCATCCGTTTACGGGGTGCCGCGGCTCAGGATGGCGCTAGCGTGGCTGAGTCACGTCCCGTACGACTGGCCGGATCCGCCCCCACCCGGCAGCAGCACACTCTCGGAGCGCGCGTTGGCACTGCGGTGGAGCATGTCCGTCCCGCTCGGCGACCACACCACCCAAGCGCTGCGCGCGACCGCCGTCGTGGCGGCCTACTACGGCGCGGGCCGCTGCGGTCTGCTCCTGGAAGTGGTACGCGGACAGGTCACGCCCTTGTGGCCGCCCACCGGGATCGCGGTGGCCGCGCTCCTGCTGTGGGGGCTGCGCCTGTGGCCCGCGGTCGCGCTCGGCGCCGTCCTCATCAACTGGCCGTTCGGGCCGTCCCTGTGGACGCTCGCCGGTATCTCCGCGGGCAACACGCTGGCCCCGGTGTGTGCCGTCCTGCTGCTGCGCCAGGCCCGCTTCAGCCCGGCGCTCATGAGGCTGCGCGACACGCTGTCCCTGGTGTTCCTGGGGGCGCTGACCGGCATGCTGGTCAGCGCCACCGTCGGCACCGGGGTCCTGGCGGCAGCCGGTGTGCTGCGTCCGGGCAGGTTCTGGGCGACCTGGTCGGTGTGGTGGACGGGCGACGCCATGGGGGTCCTGCTGGTCACCCCGCTGCTCCTGGTGCTGTTCGGCTCCGCGTGGCCGCGGCGGATCCCCGTACTCCGCTGGGCCGAAGCGGCGGCGCTCGCGGCGGCCACGGCCGCGGTCACGCTGCTCGCGACCCGGACGTCCCTCGATCTGCCGTTCCTGGTCTTCCCGTTCCTCATCTGGGCCGCCTGCCGCTTCCAGGTCCTCGGCGGGGTGGCGTGCGCGCTGCTGGTGTCCGTGCTCGCCGTCCCCGCGGCCGCCGCCGGCACCGGACCCTTCGCCGGGCACGACATCCCCCTGCGGATGCTGATCCTCCAGGCCCTGAACGGCTCCGCGACCCTGACCGCCCTGACCCTCGCCACGGTCGTCGCGGAGCGGAACCGCAGCCATGAGCAGATCGCCCGCGTCTGCGTCCAGCTCTCCGAGCTCATTGCGCAGGTGACGCTCTTGAAGGGCGCGCCTCAGGTGAGGCGGGCCGGGGCTGCTCCCGACGACGCCCGTTGAAGGGTGCGCTCAACCGGTCGGTCGGCGACCGGACGACCGGCCCCGGGCAGCCGTGCTTCTTTGAGGCGTCGGACTCCTTGCGAGGGCATTGATGCGTGCATGACGATGACTCCATGGCGAACCCGACGGGCACACCCCGGCGTACCGTCCTGACCGGTGCCGCCGCGACCGCTGCCGCCGCCGTCTCCGTCCAGGCGGCCGCACCCGCACCCGCCGCCGCGGACGAACGCCCGCGGCCCACCCACGAGCCGCGGCCCACCGCCCAGCCGCCCTCGAAGGAACTGCGCGCCCTGCTCCGGGAGATCGACCACCGCAGGATCGAAGCGACCGTGCGACGCCTGGTCGCCTTCGGGACGCGGCACACCCTGTCCGCGCAGGACGACCCGGAGCGGGGGATCGGCGCCGCGCGCGACTGGATCCTGGCGCGGATGCGGGAGTACGCGAAGGCCTCGGACGGCCGGATGACCGTCGAGCTCCAGTCGTACGTCCAGGAACCGGGGCCGCGCATCCCGAGCCCCACCCGGATCTCCAACGTCGTCGCCACGCTGCGCGGCACGACCTCGCCCGACCGGATCTACGTCGTCTCCGGGCACTACGACTCCCGCGTCAGCGACCCCATGGACTTCACCAGCGACGCACCCGGCGCCGACGACGACGCCTCCGGGGTCGCGGTGGTCATGGAGCTGGCCCGGGTCATGGCCCGCAGGCGCACCGGCGCCACCCTGGTGTTCGCCGCGGTGGCGGGGGAGGAGCAGGGGCTTTACGGAGCGGCGCACCTCGCGGAGCAGTACAAGAAGCAACGCGCCGACGTACAGGGCATGTTCACCAACGACATCGTGGGCAGCTCCACCGCCGACGACGGCAGCCGCGACCCGCACACCGTCCGGCTCTTCGCGGAGGGCGTGCCGACGTCCGAGACGCCGCAGGAGGCCGACGTCCGCCGTGCCGTGGGCGGCGAGAACGACTCGCCCGCCCGCCAGCTCGCCCGCTTCGTACGGGACGTCGCCGACCCCAGGGCGACGGGCATGCGCGTGCGCGTCGTCTACCGGCGCGACCGCTATCTGCGCGGCGGCGACCACATCCCCTTCCTCGAACGGTCCTATCCGGCGGCCCGGTTCACCGAACCCGCCGAGGACTACGCGCACCAGCACCAGGACGTCCGCGTGGTGGACGGCAAGCAGTACGGTGACCTGCCCGAGTTCTGCGACTTCCCGTTCGTCGCCCGGGTGGCCCGCGTCAATGCCGCCACCCTGTGGAGCCTGGCCCAGGCGCCCGGCACGCCCCGCGGCGCGAAGATCCTCACCACCGCGCTGACGAACGCGACGGAGCTGGTGTGGGAGCGGGGGAGCGAGCCGGACCTCGCGGGGTACGAGGTGGTGTGGCGCGAGACGACGTCCTCGGAGTGGACCCATGCGACCGCGGTGGGCGACACCACCCGCCACATCGTCGACCTCTCCAAGGACAACGTCTTCTTCGGCGTCCGCGCGGTGAGCCGCTCCGGCCTGCGCAGCCCGGTGGCGTTCCCGACGCCGCAGCGCTGAGCGCTCCGCCGGTAGTCCGGTAGGCAACCTGCGGGCGTGTCGTGGCTGGTCGCGCTCGCGCGGCGGAGCCGCATATCGACACGGCCCCGCGCCCCTTCGGGGCGCTGAACGTCGTGGCGGGCTGCATCGCGGTCTCGCCGATGGGCACATAGCGCTTGGCCCTTGAAGCCGTGGGGCGGGGCGGCGTGCTCGGCCCCGCCCCACGGCCTCACCGGGTCACGTCCGGGCGTTCGACGTGCCCCGGAGCCTGACGGACGCGGTGCTCGCGCTCTTGACGGCCGTCTCGATCTGGGCCATCGAGGAGCCGGAGGTGAGGCCCGGCACCTTGGCGGTGTTCAGCGCGTAGAGCGTGAACGTGTACGGGTGGGTGGACCCGCCCGGGCAGGGGCCGAAGTACTTCTGGGAGTTGGCCCCGCTGCCCATCGCCTTCTGCTTGGCGCCGTCCTGGCCGGGGACGTCGTAGCCGGACCCCAGGCCCTCGGGGAGCGCGGAGCGGGCGGCGGGGATGTCCCAGACGGCCCAGTGCAGCTTGTTGCCGTTGTCGGCGACATCGGCGAAGACGACGGCGTAGCCCTTGGCGCCGGTGTTCCCCGCGCCCCACGCCAGCGGCGGCGAAGTGTCCTGGCCCGCCGTGCCGTCCCCGGCGCAGGTGTACTTGGCCGGGATGGCCGCGTTGTCGGCGAAGGCGCCGCTGGTCAGCTTGAACTCGCCGGGGCCCGGGCCACCGGAGTACTGGACGTCGATCAGCAGGATCCGGTCGTTGCCGTTCGTGCCGTCCTTGTCCGTGGACGTGGTGAGCCAGATGTCGCCGTCGGGGTCGGCCTCCACGGTGCGCAGCCGGTCGTACGCCCCCTGGAAGTACGTCTTCTGTTCCACCAGGTTGGCACTCGAGTCGATGCGGAGCCGGTAGACCCGCTCGCCCTTGGTCGTGGCCACGAAGACGTGGTCGTTGATGATCGTCAGGCCGCTGGGTGAGGCGGACGACACTGGCCAGGTCTTCTTCGGCGCGAGGTAGCCGGAGCAGCTGCCGCTGGTGCCCTCGCAGTTGGGCCAGCCGTAGTTGCCGCCCTTCTGGATCAGGTTGACCTCGTCCATGGTGCTGTTGCCGAACTCGGCCTGCCACAGCCGGCCCTGGGAGTCGAAGTCCAGGCCTTGGGGGTTGCGGTGGCCGAGGGACCACACGGCGTTGCCGTACGGATTGTCCGAGGGGATCGAGCCGTCGGGGTTGATGCGCAGGATCTTGCCGTTGAGGGAGTTCTTGTCCTGCGCCCGGGAGCCGTTCTGGGCGTCGCCCATGCCGGCGTACAGCTTGCCGTCGGGGCCGAAGCGCAGCCGTCCGCCGTTGTGGAAGCGGCTCTTGGCCATGCCGTCGAGCAGCACCTTGTAGCCGCTGAGCGTGTTGTTCTCCAGGGTCATGCGGGCGATGCGGTTGCCGTCCGACGAGGTGTGCAGGAAGTACAGGTAGTGGTCGGTGGCGAACGTCGGGGAGACCTCGACGCCCATGAGGCCGCCCTCGCCGCCCGTGGTCTGGGAGTTGGGCACCTTGCCGAGCTGCGTCTTCTGGCCCGACTTGGTCAGGCGGTAGACGCTGAAGGTGTTCCGTTCGGTGAAGATCCCGGAGCCGTCCGGCAGGAACGCCACGCCCCAGGCGACGTCCACACCGCTCGCGAGGGTCTTGACCGTGCCCGGGTCGGGGGTGCCGCCCGGCTGGGAACCGGCGGTGGTGACGCTGATCTCCGGGCCGAACGCCGACTTGTTGCCCTTGGCGTCGAAGGCCCGCACCTTGAACGTGTACGTCGTGTCGGCCGTCAGGCCCGCGACCGTCGTGGACGCGGTCTCCGAAGTGCCCGCGGCGGCGCCGTCGCGGTGGATCTCGTACCCGGTGACCTTCACGTTGTCCGTGGACGGCGTCCACGCCAGGTCGACGCTCGTCGCGGTCCTGCCCGTCGAGCGCAGCCCCTCCGGGACGCTCGGCGCCTGGGTGTCGGGCGGCGCGGGCAGCGTGGCGACGGTCACCGCGTTGCTGGCGTCGGAGACGTTGGAGGCGGCGTCGCGCGCGAAGACGGTCCAGTCGTAGCTGGTCTCGGGGGTCAGCCCCGTCACCGTGGTGGCGAGCGTGTTGCCGTCGACCTGCTTCACGAGCTGGCCGTGCTGGTAGACGTCGTAGCCGGTGACCAACACGTTGTCGCTGGCCGCGTCCCAGGCCAACGACACGGTGGTCGCCGTCGGTTCCTTGTCCTTGCGCAGGTTCTTCGGCGCCGTCGGCCTCTCGGTGTCGGCCGGGCCCTGCGGGGTGACGGTGAGGCTGTCGAGGTTGGGACCGTCCACGCCCGAGGTGGTGGCGCGGATCTTGTTGGTGCCCGCGGCCAGCGCCGTCGTGACGGAGGAGGTCTTCCACGTCGTCCAGGCGCCGGTGCCGGGGAACGCGAGGTCGGCGGCGGCCTGGGTGCCGTTGACGGTGATGTCCAGCGGCCGGTCGGCGGAGGTGCCGTTGGCGTAGCGGAAGTCCAGCTCGGTGCTGCCGGGCTGCTCCGCCTCGACGGTGAACTCGACGTACGCGCCGGCCACCGCGTCGAAGTTCACGAAGCCGGTGCCGGTGTGCCCGGCGTGGTTGGAGTCGACCTTGCCCTGCGACACCTTGGCCGACTCGGCTTCGTACGCGGCCGCCTGGGGAAGCGCGGCCGCCCTGGGGAGCGCGGCCGAGGAGGCGGAGGCGGGCAGGACCACGCAGAGCGAGACGGCGGTGGCGGCGGCCACCAGCACGCCCAGTGCCCTGGACGGGCGGGGTCTGACGGATCTCACGGTGTCCTCCTGGGGGCGAGGGAGTGAGCGGGGCGCGGCTGACCCGGCGCAGGCGCGGGGTGGAGGCCCGTCAAGGGGCCGCCGCAAGGGGGGAGTTGGCGCCGAACCTGATGGTTAGGAAAGCTTCCTGTCGAGTGGGGAGGGACGGTAGGCCCGGCTGGGGCGGCTGTCAACGGATCCGGCACAAGGCCGTCTGAGCGCACATCAGTCACTGGGCTGATTGACGCACAGGGCATTGCGAGGGATACCGGACCGCTCTACGCTCACACGGCCTCGCTCATGAATTCCGTTCACATAGCTGAAACTGCCCGAAGGGGGCATGCGATGAGCGGCAGATCCCGGCGGCGCTCCAGGACCCTGGTCGCCCTGCTCGGCCTGGCCATGATCTGGACCCCGTTCGTCGCGCCCGCCGACCGGGCCGACGCCCTCCCCGACGGCCTCGCCCTCACCCCGCCGATGGGCTTCAACAACTGGAACTCCACGGGCTGCGCCATCGACGAGAAGATGATCCGCGACACCGCCGACATCCTCGCCGAATCGGGCCTGAAGGACGCGGGATATGAGTACGTCAACGTCGACGACTGCTGGGCCGCCGAGAAGCGCGACCCCGCCACCGGCCGCCTGACCGCCCACCCGCAGCGCTTCCCCAGCGGCATCAAGGCCCTCGCCGACTACGTCCACGCCCGCGGCCTCAAATTCGGGATCTACACCAGCGCGGGCACCCTCACCTGCGCCAAGACCATGCCCGGCGCCCTCGACCACGAGGAGACCGACGCCCGGACCTTCGCCGACTGGGGCGTGGACTACCTGAAGTACGACAACTGCAACAACCAGGGCCGCCCCGCCCTGGAGCGCTACACCGCGATGCGCGACGCGCTGCGCAGGACGGGCCGCCCGATCGTCTACTCCCTGTGCGAATGGGGCCAGAACAAGCCCTGGGAGTGGGGCGCGGACGTCGGCCACCTGTGGCGCACGACCGGCGACATCAACGACACCTGGTCCTCCATGGTGGGCCTGTTCAAGGCCAACGCCGCGCTCGCCCCGTACGCCGGACCCGGCCACTGGAACGACCCGGACATGCTGGAGGTCGGCAACGGCGGCATGACCGCCACGGAGTACCGCTCCCACTTCAGCCTCTGGTCGGTCATGGCCGCGCCGCTGCTCATCGGCACGGACCTGCGCAAGGCCACCCCGGAAACGCTGACGATCCTGGGCAACAAGGACGTCATCGCCGTCAACCAGGACCGGCTCGGCGCCCAGGCCCGCGTGCTGCGCTCGGAGAACGGCCACTGGGTCATGGCCAAGCCGCTCGCGAACGGCGACGTCGCGGTGACGCTCTTCAACGAGACCGGATCGAGGGCCACGCTCGCCACCACGGCGGGGGAGCTCGGCCTGCCCGCCCGCGACGGCTACCTCGTACGTGACCTGTGGGAGCACCGCGACACCCAGACCGCGGGCGTGGTCAGCGCCACCGTGCCCGCACACGGCACCGCGATGTTCCGCGTCTCCGCCGACGGCGCCTGGCGCAACGCACCGCCCGCCGTCGACCCCGCCCTCCTCCTCGACGCCCCCGCGCCGGGCATCCCCGGCACCCTCACCCCGGCGGGCCGGGCCTTCACCGCGACGGTCCGCGCCACCAACCACGGCCGCACCCCCGCCCTGGCGCCGCGCCTCGCCCTGACCACCCCCACCGGCTGGCGGACCAAGCCGCTGGCGCACGACCGCGACCCCGAGCTCACCACCGGCCAGTCCATCACCGCCCGATGGCGCGTCACCCCACCCCCGGGCACCCCACCGGGCACCGCCGACCTCACCGCCCGGCTCGCCTTCCGCACCCGTCCCCACGGCCCCCTCACCCGCACGAGCACGGAAACCCTCACCGTCCCGGCCCCGGCACCCGCCGGTGTCTCCCCGCTCTCCGATCTGACCTGGGCGTCGAGCAGCAACGGCTACGGACCCGTCGAACGCGACCTGTCCAACGGCGGAGCCAAGGCCCGCGACGGCCGCACCCTCACCATCAACGGCAGGACCTACCCGAAAGGCCTCGGCACCCACGCCCCGGTCGAGCTGATCTACTACCTCGGCGGCCGCTGCACGAGCCTCACCACCGACGTCGGCGTCGACGACGAACGCGACCCGCGCGAGCCGGGCCAGGGCACCGTCACCGCGGAGATCTGGGCCGACGGCACCCGCCGCGCCGACACCGGCCTGCGCACCTGGCAGGACCCCGCCCTGTCGCTGCGCGCCGACCTGACGGGCGCCGACTACGTCCGCCTCGTGGGCACGACCGGCGGCGACACCCATCTGTACGACCGCGTCGACTGGGCGGGTCCCGTGCTCACGTGCGGCACAGCTCCTGGCCCATGAGCCGGCTCATGGCCGACTGGGTGTGCTTGTCCCCGTCGCCGGTGGCCAGCACCACGGCGGTCCGGGTCGCGTCCGGTGTGACACCGACCTGGGTGTGGTAGCCGGACACCTCGCCCACATGCGTGAAGTAGCTGCCGCCGCAGGGCAGCGAGACCTTGGCGAGGCCGAGTCCGTACCGCGCGTGCAGTTCCGGCGCGGACACCGTGGTCGTCATCTCGTCGAGTTGCGCCGGCTCCAGCAGACGGCCGTCGAACAGCGCCGCGTAGAACCGGCTCAGGTCGTCCGCACTGCTGATGATCGATCCTGAGGCGTCGACCGCACTCGGGTTGAACTCCGTCACCTCAAGAGTGGTGCCGGTGCCGAACGTGCGGTAGCCGCGGGCGTGCGGGCCCGGGACGGACGGGGAGGTGCCGGGCGTACTGGTCCGCGTCAGCCCCAGCGGTGCGATGATCCGGGCGTTCACCTCGTCCGCCCAGCTGTGGCCGGTGACCTTCTTGATGATCATCCCGGCGAGGATGTAGTTGGTGTTGGAGTACGACCAGCTGCCCGGGGCGATGGTGGTCGGGTGCCGCATCGCCAGTGCCACCAGCTCCTCGGGGGTGTAGGTGCGCAACCGCTCGGCCCGGTAGTCGGCGGCACTGTTCAACGCGGGGATGTCGCCCAGAACGTCCGGGACGGCGCTGGTGTGTTGCAGCAGCTGCCGGACGGTGATCCGGCTGCCGGCGGGGACGACTCCGGGCAGCCAGTGCTCGACGGTGTCGTCGAGCGACAGCTGCCCCTCACCCACGAGTTGCAGCACGACCGTGGCGGTGAAGGTCTTGGTGAGACTGCCGATCCGGAACCTGCCGTCCCACGGCACCGGCCGAACGGTGCCCAGCTCGGCCGTCCCGGCGCGCGCAGCGTCACGTGTGCCTGGTGACCTCACCTCGGCGAGTACGCCGACGGCCCCGGTGTCGTGAATCGCGTTCACCGCCTCCTTGAGGAGACCGGCCTGCCGTGGCCTAGCCGCGGCCGACCCTCCTTCTCCTTCGGCATCGGCCTTGGCCGACGCGGGCCCGGCCAGTGCGGCCAGGAGAACCGCGGCGAGGCCGACCGGGACGAGTCGGCCACGCCGGCGCTGTGCGAACACCTGCATGATGGTCCCCCCATGGGGTGCGGGTCATCTGCGTTCAAGGACCGCTCCGGCTCCGGCCTGCGGCGGCCTCCCCGTTCAGGAGCCGGTGGTCTGAGTCCATCCCATCAGCGGAAGAGGAACCGGTCCATCCGGCTTTCCTCCGGACGAACCGATGGCCACCCTCAGGCGGTTCCTGGGGCAAACCCCCGTACGGACGCGGAGACCCCCGACGAGGCCGGGCCGCAGGCGTCCCTGTGTCACACCCTGCTCTCAGTACGCCACCAGATGGCTCCGACCAGTCGTCGACACCATGGGCCGAGTTGCGGTTCGGGATCGTCCGCCACTGGGGTGGGCGCCGTCGGAAGGAGCCAGAAGGCATGTGCGGAATCGCCGGATGGGTCGACTACGAGCGCGATGTTTCCGCCGAGCGGTCGGTCGTACGCACCATGACGGACACGCTGGCCTGCCGGGGCCCGGACGGGGACGGAGTCTGGACCGGCCGGCACGCGGGGTTCGGGCACACCCGTAACGCGGTCATCGACATCCCCGGCGGCGGCCAGCCGATGGTCGTCGAGGAGGGCGGCCGGCTGCTCGCCGCCGTCACCTACAACGGGGAGATCTACAACTTCCGGGAGCTGCGCACCGAACTGGAGGCGCGCGGCCACCGGTTCCGCACGCGCTGCGACACCGAAGTGGTGATCCGCGGCTACCTGGAGTGGGGCGACAGGTGCGGCGAGCACTTCAACGGCATGTTCGCCTTCGGCATCTGGGACGAGCGGATCGAGGAACTCGTGCTGATCCGCGACCAGATGGGCATCAAGCCCCTGCTGTACCGGGTCACGCCGACCGGCATCGTCTTCGGCTCCGAGGCCAAGGCCCTCCTGTCCCACCCCGAGGTGAGCACGGTCGTCGACGGCGACGGGCTGCGCGAGCTGCTCGCCCAGACCAAGTCCCCGGGCACGTCCATCTACGCCGACGTGCGGGAGGTGCTGCCGGGCAGCGTGCTGCGGTACGGCCGCAAGGGCGTGCGCGAACACCGCTACTGGGCGTTGGAGGCCCGCCCCCACACGGAGAGCCTCGCCGAGACCATCGCCACGACCCGCGAGCGCCTCGAAGCGGTCGTCGCACGCCAGCTGGTCGCCGACGTCCCGCGCGGCGTCCTGCTCTCCGGCGGCCTCGACTCCAGCGTGCTCACCGCGCTCGCCGCCCGCTGGGTGGCCGAGAACGACGAGCCGCCGCTGCGCACGTTCTCCCTCACCCTCACCGGCGCGGACGGATTCCGCGCCGACGAGATGCGCGGCACGTCGGACGCCCCCTTCGCCGCCGAGATGGCCCGGCACGCCGGCACCACGCACGAGGAGATCTCGCTGCCCACGAGCGAACTCGCCGCGCCCGACGTCCGGATGGCCACGATCGTCACGCAGGACATGCCGACGATGTTCGGCGACATGGACGCCTCGGCGTACCTGCTGTCGAAGGCCGTGCGGGAGACGGCCACGACGGTGCTCTCCGGGGAGACCGCGGACGAGGTCTTCGGCGGCTTCCCGTGGGTCCACAACGAACAGGTCATCGCGGCCGACACGTTCCCGTGGATGGCCATCATGCACGTCTTCGACCCGACACACCCCGGCCTCGGCCTCGGCCTGCTCGACCCGGGACTCCTGCAGAAGCTGGACCTGCGCGGCTATGTCGCGCAGCGCTACCGCGAGGCCCTCGCGGAGGTGCCGGTGCTGCCCGGCGAGGACGCCCGCGAGCGGCGCATGCGCGAGGTCATCCATCTGCACCTCACCCGCTGGCTCGGCGTCCTGCTGGACCGCAGCGACCGGCTCGGCATGGGTCCCGCCCTGGAGATGCGGGTGCCGTACTGCGACCACGAGTTCGTCGACTACGTCTTCAACACCCCCTGGGCGATGAAGAACCACGACGGCCGGGAGAAGAGCCTGCTGCGCTCCATCGCCACCGACCTGGTGCCGCCCTCGGTCCTGGACCGCCAGAAGAGCCCGTACCCGGTCACCCAGGACCTGGGCTACCTCGGCGAGCTGTGCCGCCAGCTGCGGGGCGTGCTCGCCGACCCCAACGCGCCCGTCCTGCCGTTCGTCAACGCCCAGGCGGCCCGGGCGGTCGCCGCGGACCCGGCCAAGGTCGCGAACCAGCCCGGTGTGTGGGCGTGGATCTGCCGCCTCGACATCGAGATGCTGCTCAGCCTCAACATGTGGCTGGAGCGCTACCGGGTGCAGGTGGACATCTGATGTTCGGATACGGCGACGCCGCCCTGCCCCGCCTTCCCGAACCGCCCCGCACCCAGGAGGACTTCCTGGACGCCGTCGTCCGGGACGGCATCGAGTTCGTCCTGGCCATGTTCGTCACCGTCGAAGGCAAGCCCTGCTGCAAGCTGGTCCCGGCCGCCGCGGTGCCGCAGCTCCTCCACGAGGGGCTCGGCTTCGCCGGTCATGCGGCCGGCGCGATGGGCCAGTCCCCGGCCGACCCCGACCTGGTGGCCGTGCCGGACGTGTCGACGTACACGCCCCTGCCCTGGCGCACCGGCCTCGCCGTCGTGCAGTGCGATCCGCACGTCGCGGGCACGCCGTGGCCCTACGCACCCCGGGTGATCCTGCGCCGGACCCTGGACGCGCT
The DNA here is from genome assembly GCF_042740445.1 of Streptomyces sp. NPDC059003. NCBI lineage: Bacteria > Bacillati > Actinomycetota > Actinomycetes > Kitasatosporales > Streptomycetaceae > Streptomyces > Streptomyces sp. NPDC059003. Next base: position 175,622 of record NZ_JBHYJH010000003.1, read on the forward strand.
CGCGGACCGCGGCATGGACTTCAAGGTCGGCGCGGAACCGGAGTACTTCCTGGTGCGGCGCACCCCGGACGGCTCCGTCGCGGTCGCCGACGACGAGGACACGGCCGACGTGCCGTGCTACGACGCCCGCGGCCTCGGCCGCTCCCTCGACCACGTCACCGCCGTCAGCCGCGCCCTGACCGCGATGGGCTGGGGGAACTACTCCAACGACCACGAGGACGCCAACGGCCAGTTCGAGCACGACTTCGGCTACGCCGACGCGCTCGTCACCGCGGACCGGGTCGTCGTCTTCCGCCACCTCGTGCAGATGCTGGCGCGGGAGGCCGGACTCCTCGCCACCTTCATGCCGAAGCCGTTCGGCCATCTCACCGGCAGCGGCCTCCACCTGCACATGAGCCTGTGGGACCGGGCGTCGGGCGCCGAGCTCTTCCTCGGCGCCAACGACGGCCGGGGCCTGGGGATGTCGGACCTGGCGTACGCCTTCATCGGGGGCGTGCTCGCCCACGCGCCCGGCGTCGTCGCCTTCGGATGCCCGACGGTCAACTCGTACAAGCGGCTCTCCGTCCGCGACGCCACCGCGTCCGGATCGAGCTGGGCTCCGGGCTTCGCCACGTACGGCGGCAACAACCGCACCCAGATGCTGCGGGTGCCCGCGCCCGGCCGCGTCGAGGCGCGCTGCGTGGACTCGGCCGCCAACCCCTATCTGGCCATGACGGCACTGCTCGCGGCGGGCCTGGACGGCATCGACCGGGGCATCGATCCCGGGGCACCTGACGAGACGAACCTGGAGTCGGCCGCCGCGCCGCCGGGCGTGCTGCCGCTGCCGGCCACCCTGTCCGAAGCCGCGTACGCCGTGAGTGGCGACGTGGTCCTCAGGGAGGCCTTCGGTAAGGTGGAGGGCGGTGAATTCGTCGACTACTACGCGCAGTTGAAGCAAGCGGAGTTCGCCGAGTACCACCGCCGGGTCGGAGCGTGGGAGATCGAGCGGTACCTCACCGCGTTCTGACGCGCCCGCCGTGCCTCGCGCGAGCCTTCCGCGCCCAGCCGCTCCGTGCCCGTCCGCACCCCGGTCCCGCGTGTCGCGCGGGACCGGGGTCGGCATGTGGCCAGAACGTCCGCGACCGACGCGGCAGAGCCCGGTCGCGGCCCGCACCGACCCGTCGCAAGGAGTCATCGATGTCCGCAGGGTTCGCACTGGACGCCGAAGGGAAGATCACCGCGGCGACCTCCTTCCTGATGATCCACCATGCGCTGCGGCGCGACGCCGCCCGCTTCCCGCACGCCCTTGCCGCGCTCAAGCCGCAGGACACCGAGCAGGCCGCACGCCTCGCCGAGCACTGGCGGCTGTACCACTGGGTCCTCACCGACCACAGCGAGAACGAGGACGACAGCCTCTTCCCGCTGGTGGCGTCGCGGGACGGCAGCCTGTCCTCCGTCCTGGCGGAGATCGAGGCGGACCACGCCGTTCTCGACCGTGAACTGGCCGGGATCACCGCGCAGATGGAGCGCCTGCCCGCGGCGGACGCGATCGCGGCGGCCCGCGCGGCGACCGGGCGCCTGGAGTCACATCTGGACGCGCACCTCGCCGAGGAGGAGCGACACCTCGTCCCGGTCCTGGTCGACCGGGTCCGCCCGGAGGAACTGGGCGGGGGCAAGGGGGGCGGCGGACCGCAGGGCGACGAAGGCGCGCCACAGGGCGACGGCGGTGCCCCGGTGGCGTACCGGCCGCCGACCTGGCTGGTCTCCGCCTGGACGGACGAGGGCGTCGACGCGGCCGTCACCGATGCGGTGATCGCCGCGCTGCCCCCGAAGTTCCAGGAGCAGATGGGGCGGCAGCTGGCCGGGTGGCGGGCCGACTACCAGCGCCTGGCGGGCGAGGTCTGGCGGGACGTACCGGCGGCGCTGGCGCCGCAGGCGCCCTGACGGGCGCAGGCGCTCATGGCAGCGGGCCGCGCCGCCCTTCGGGGGGCGCGGCCCGCACCGTTCCCTCAGTACCTGAGCGCGCGGTCCACCGCGTCCAACACCCGCTCCAGCTCGGGCAGATACGCGTCCTCGAGCCGCGACGGCGGGTACGGCGTGTCGTACCCGGTGACCCGCAGCGGCGGCGCCTGGAGCGCGTGGAAGCACTGCTCGCTGATCCGCGCCGCGAGCTCCGCACCGAGGCCCAGGAAGCCCGGGGCCTCGTGCACCACGACCAGCCGTCCGGTCCTGGCCACCGACGCGCCGACCGTCTCCGTGTCCAGCGGGGACAGCGAGCGCAGGTCGATCACCTCCACGCTGTGCCCCTCGTCCCGCGCGGCGGAGGCCGCGTCCAGGCAGAGGCGCACCGTGGGCCCGTAGCCGACCAGGGTGACGTCGGCGCCGGGGCGGACCACGCGCGCCGAGCCGAGCGGCAGCGGAGCCCCGCCGTGCGGATCGACCTCGCCCTTGTCCCAGTACCGGCGCTTCGGCTCGAAGAAGATCACCGGGTCGTCGCACGCGATCGCCTGCTGGATCATCCAGTACGCGTCCGCAGGCGACGCGCAGGAGACCACCCGCAGCCCCGCGGTGTGCGCGAAGTACGCCTCCGGGGACTCGCTGTGGTGCTCCACGGCACCGATGCCGCCGCCGAACGGGATGCGCACGACCACCGGCATCGCCACCCGGCCGCGGGTCCGGGTACGGACCTTGGCGAGCTGGGAGACGATCTGGTCGTAGGCCGGGTAGACGAAACCGTCGAACTGGATCTCGCACACCGGGCGGTAGCCGCGGAAGGCCAGGCCGACGGCGGTGCCGATGATGCCGGACTCGGCGAGCGGGGTGTCGACGACACGGTCCTCGCCGAAGTCCTTGTGCAGGCCGTCGGTGACCCGGAAGACACCGCCGAGCCGCCCCACGTCCTCTCCCATGATCAGGACCTTGGGGTCGTTCTCCAGCGCGGTGCGCAGACCGAGGTTGAGGGCCTGGGCCAGGGTCGTCGCTGCCATGGTGGCCTCCGGTCGCCTCACGGCGCGTCGTCGAACTGGGCCTGGAACGCGGTGAACTGCTCGCGCTCGGCCGCCACGAGTGCGTGGGGGCCGGCGTAGACGTGGTCGAAGATGACGGTCGCGGGCGGATCGGGCATGGCCCGGCAGCCGGCGCGCACCCGGACGGCGAGGGCGTCGGCCGCGGCGTCGACCTCGTCGAAGAACGCGGCGTCGGCCGTCTTCGAGGCGTCGAGGTAGGTCCGCAACCGGGCGATGGGGTCGCGGGCCTCCCACTCCGCCACCTCGCCGGGCGAGCGGTAGCGGTGCGCGTCGTCCGACGTGGTGTGCGGCGCCATGCGGTAGGTGACCGCCTCGATCAGGACCGGGCCCGCTCCCGAGCGCGCGTGGTCGAGGGCGCCGCGCGTCACGGCCAGGCACGCGAGCACGTCATTGCCGTCCACCCGGATGCCGGGGAAGCCGAAGCCGAGCGCCCGCCGGTACAGCGGCACCCGCGTCTGGCGCTCCAGGGGCTCGGAGATGGCCCACTGGTTGTTCTGGCAGTAGAAGACGACGGGACTGCCGTAGACCCCGGCGAAGGTGAACGCCTCGTGCACGTCGCCCTGGCTGGTCGCCCCGTCGCCGAAGCAGACCAGGACCGCGCCGTCCGCCCCGTCCCGCTGGACGCCCATGGCGTAGCCGACGCCGTGCAGGGCGTGCCCGCCCACGACCACCTGGTAGTTGGCCATGCCCGCCTGGTACGGGTCCCAGCAGCCGTGGGCCGTGCCGCGCCAGAACGCGAGCATGCCGACCGGGTCGATCCCGCGGCACCAGGCGATGCCGTGTTCGCGGTAGCTGGAGAAGACGAAGTCCCCCAGGTCCAGGGCGCGTCCCGCACCGATCTGGGCGGCCTCCTGCCCCCGCAGCGAGGCCCACAGGCCCAGCTCGCCCTGGCGCTGCAAGGCCGTGGCCTCCGCGTCGAAGCGCCGGAGCAGGACCATGTCCCGGTACAGGGCGCGGTACTCGTCGGGGGAGAGGCCGAGGCTCCAGTCCGGGTGCTCGACCCTGCGGCCCGCGGGGTCAAGGAGCTGCACCGGGGCCGCCTCTCGGGCCAGGTCGGGCGGGCTCGTGTCGATCACGTCGGTTCCCTTCGGTCGGTGCCCAGGCCGCGGCCCCGGCTGGGTGCGGGGTGCGGCCGCGAGGGCGGGTGATACCCGGGGCAGCGGTAGGCGCGTCGGGTGGTACGCGGGTCAGCGGTACGCGCGCCGGGTCGTACCCGTGGTCAGCGGTAGGCGCGCCGGGCCGCGCTGACCATGGCCGCCAGGGAGGCGCGGACGATGTCCCCGTCGATCCCGACGCCCCAGACGGTGCTGTCACCCGCCTCGCACTCCACGTACGCGGCGGCCCGGGCGTCACCGCCGGACGCCATCGCGTGCTCCACGTAGTCCAGGACCCGCAGCCGCAGCCCCGCCGCGGCGAGCGCGTCCGCGAACGCGTCGACGGGACCGCTGCCGACGCCGGACAGCACCCCTGCCGCGCCGTCGACCCGGACGCGCGCGGTGAGGCGGGTCCGGCCGTCCTCGGCCGTCGACAGCCCGTAGGAGAGGAGTTCCAGGCCCCGGGCGCCCGTGGCGGGCCCGGGCAGGTACTCCGCGGTGAAGGCCGCCCAGAGGGCGGCGGGGGCGACCTCGCCGCCCCAGGTGTCGGTGTACGACTGGATCACCCGGGAGAACTCGATCTGCAGGCGCCGGGGCAGCTCCAGGCGGTACTCGCTCCTGAGGACATGGGCCACACCGCCCTTGCCGGACTGGCTGTTGACGCGGATGACCGCCTCGTAGCTGCGGCCCACGTCCTTGGGGTCGATCGGCAGGTACGGCACCGCCCACGGGACGTCGCCGACCGGTACGCCCCGCTCCGCCGCCCTGCGGTCGAGGGCCGCGAAGCCCTTGGCGATCGCGTCCTGGTGCGAGCCGGAGAACGACGTGTACACAAGGTCGCCCGCGTACGGGTGGCGCGCCGGGACCGGGAGGCCGGTGCACTCCTCGGCGACACGGCGGACCTCGTCGATCCGGGAGAAGTCGATCCGCGGGTCGATGCCGTGGCTGAAGAGGTTGAGGGCCAGCGTCACGAGATCGACGTTGCCGGTCCGTTCGCCCTGGCCGAAGAGACAGCCCTCGACCCGGTCCGCGCCCGCCAGGACGGCGAGTTCGGCCGCGGCGACCGCGGTGCCGCGGTCGTTGTGCGGATGCACGGACAGACAGACGGCGTCCCGCCGGGACAGGTTCCGGCTCATCCACTCGACCTGGTCGGCGTAGACGTTGGGAGTGGCGCGCTCCACCGTCGCGGGCAGGTTGAGGACGATCTCCCGGCCGCTCTCCGGCTGCCACACGTCCATCACCGCCTCGCAGACGTCGAGGGCGAAGTCCAGCTCGGTGTCGGTGAACAGCTCCGGCGAGTACTCGAACCCGAGCTCCGTCTCCGGACCCAGGATCTTGCCCGCGTACGCGAGGACCTGCCGGGTGCCGTCCACGGCGATGGACCGGCAGCCCGCGCGGTCCACGCCGAAGACGACCTCCCGGAAGAGCGGGGCGGTCGCGTTGTAGAGGTGCACGGTCGCCCGGTGGGCGCCGGCCACGGACTCCACGGTGCGGGCGATGAGCTCCTCGCGGGCCTGCGTGAGGACGGAGACGGTCACGTCGTCGGGGACGGCGCCCTCCTCGACGATGCCGCGCACGAAGTCGAAGTCGGCCCGGCTCGCGGCCGGGAAGCCCACCTCGATCTCCTTGTAGCCCAGCGCGACCAGCAGGTCGAACATCCTGCGTTTGCGGTCCGGGCTCATCGGGTCGATCAACGCCTGGTTGCCGTCCCGCAGATCGGTCGACAGCCAGCGCGGCGCGGTGACAGGGGTCGCCTGCGGCCAGGTGCGGTCCGGGAGGTCCACCGGGGCGACGGGCCGGTAGCGGTGGGCGGGCAGAGGGCTGGGACGCTGTCGGTTCGTCATGTCGATGCTCCTCGGCTGGTTCACACGGCGATGGCTGGTTCACACGGCGGCGGCCGGATTCACGGGACGACGGCCCGTTCACACGGCGACCCAGGCCACCGCGATCGCGTTGAGCGTCAGCCCCAGCAGCGCCATCGCCGTCCGCAGGTGGTGCCAGCCGCGCCACAGCGGCCGCGGATCCTGCCAGCCCGCCGGAATGGTGCCGGCGTCGACCAGGGCGACCTGTCTGTTGATCGGGACGTTGCAGGCCCGGGACACCACGGACACGCCCACCAGGAGCACCCCGGACAGGGCGAAGAGGGCCCGGATCCAGAGCCCGTCCACCAGTCCGGCCAGGACCAGGTCCGCGACGATCGACGTGATGACGATGATCGGCATCATGGGGTCGTAGTTGCGCCCGAGGAGTTTGTGCACCTCCACATAGCGGTCCACCGGCAGCTCCATGGCCATGGGGATGACGCTGACGGCCACGGCGAAGAAGACCCCGGACACGATGCCGCTGCCCAACAGCACCACCACGCTCAGCCCGTGGGTGAAGAAGGTGCTCACGTCGTTCGCCTCCTCTGCGCGGCAAGCCGTTCGCCTCCTTGCGCGGCAAGCGCAGCCACCCTGGCAATCCCGCCTGGTGGGCCTCTAGGACCCGCCTGAACTTCAGCCGTGCTCGATATCTCGTAGAGCCGCGGCGGCGACCATCGGCTCACCGGTTCACCGAGGGAGGCGACCATCGGCTCACCGGTGTCACCGGTGTCACCGAGGGAGAGGAGAAGGCGTGTTGCGAGCCAGTTGCCGCCAGGAGCCACGCTTCGGCCGCATCATCGGGGTCGGGGGCTACCGACCGCAGCGGAGCGTGGACAACAGCGAGATCTGCCGGTCCATCGACTCCACCGAGGAGTGGATCGAGACCCGCTCGGGCATCCGCCGCAGGCACTTCGCGACTCCCGAAGAGACGCACGCGGTGATGGGCGCGGCGGCCGCCGAGAAGGCCATCGCCGCCTCCGGCGTCGATCTGCTCGACATCGACTGCGTCATCGTGGCCACCACGACCAACCTGGTGTCCCTGCCCGCGGTCTCCGTGGAGATCGCGGGCAGGGTGGGCGCGGTGAACGCCGGCACCTTCGACCTGAACGCCGCCTGCGCGGGCTTCTGCTACGGAGTGGGCACCGCGTCCGCCATGATCCGCAGCGGGGAGGTGGACCACGTCCTCGTCGTCGGCACCGAGCGGCTCACCGACCTGGTGGACCCGACGGACCGGCAGATCGCGTTCCTGCTCGCCGACGGCGCCGGCGCCGCCGTACTCGGCCCGTCCGAGGAGCCCGGCGTCGGGCCGGTCGTCTGGGGCGCCGACACCGACCAGCTCGAAGCGGTCGTGATGACGCGGTCCTGGGGCGACTACCGGCACGACCCGGCGGGCCCCGCCCCGGTGATGAGGATGGACGGCCGCCGGGTCTTCCGCTGGGCGGTCGAGGCCATGGTGTCCGTCGCGCGGGACGCGATGAGCGCGGCCGGCGTCTCCGTGGCGGACCTCGACGTCTTCATCCCGCATCAGGCCAACATGCGCATCACCGAGGTCCTCGCCCACGAGCTGGGGCTGCCCGCCCGGGTCGCGGTGGCCGACGACATCGTCACCGCGGGCAACACCAGCTCGGCGTCGATCCCGCTGGCGATGGAGCACATGCTCACCGGCGGCCAGGCCGACAGCGGCGACATCGCCCTGCTCATGGGCTTCGGCGCGGGACTCACCTACGCCGCCCAGGTGGTGCGGATGCCATGAGCGAAGGCCCGCGCGAGCAGAGCACCGACTCCGGCATCCCGGTGGACGCGGTCTACACGGGGCGACGAGAGCGGTCCGTCCCCGGGGAGCTGCCGGGCGAGCCGCCCTTCACCCGCGGGGTACGTCCGCTGATGTACCGGGAGCGGTCGTGGGCCGTGCGCCAACTGGCCGGGTTCGGGCGGCCGGAGGACACCAACGACCGGCTGCGGCTGCTCCTGGAGCACGGGGCCACGGCCGTCAACACGGTCTTCGACTTCCCCACCAACCGCGGCTACGACAGCGACGCGCCCATCGCCCGGGCCGACGCCGGACAGGGCGGGGTCGCCGTCGACAGCGTGGAGGACATGCTCACGCTGTACGACGGCATTCCACTCGACGAGGTCAGCGTCTCCGTCGTCGTCTCCCACCCGGTGGCCGCGGGAGCGGTCCTCGCCATGTACCTGGTGGCCGCCGAGGAGCGCGGCTACCGCAGGGAGGAGCTGCGCGGCACCCTGCAGAACGACTTCATGATGGAGACGGTGGTCCTGACCGCGCCGAGCGTCCTGGAACCGGCCTTCGCCTTCCGCCTCTCGACCGACGTCGTCGAGTTCTGCCTGCGGCACGTCCCCCGCTGGAACGCCGTCAGCTACACCGGCTACAACTACCGGGAAGCGGGCGCCGACGCCGTCCAGGAGGTCGCCCTCGTGGTGGCGCACGCCGTCGCCACCGCCGAGGAGATGGTCCGCAGGGGTCACCCCGTCGACTCCTTCGCGAGCCGCCTCACCGCGTTCTTCAGCGCGGACAACGACTTCTTCGAGGAGATCGCCAAGTACCGTGCGGCGCGCCGCGTCTACGCCACGGTCTTCGCGGACCGGCTGGGCGCCGCCGAGCCGCGCAGCCGCATGCTCCGCTACCACGTACAGACCGCCGGCTCCGCGCTCACCGCGCAGCAGCCCCTGAACAACATCACCCGCGCCGCGTACCACGCCCTGGCTGCGGTGCTCGGCGGCGCGCAGTCACTGCACGTCAGCGCGTACGACGAGGCGCTGTCCATCCCCTCGCGGAGCGCGGCGCTCACCGCGCTGCACACCCAGCACATCCTCCGGTACGAGACCGGTGTGGACCGCACGGCCGACCCGCTGGCCGGCAGCCACTACGTGGAGAGCCTCACCGACGCGGTCGAGGAGCGGGTGCGGGAGCTGCTCGGCCGGATCGACGACCTGGGCGGTCTGGTCGCCGCGGTGGAACAGGGCTGGGTGCACAAGCACCTGCTCGCCCACGCCTACGAGCGGCAGCTTGCCGTCGAGGACGGCAGCAGGACGGTGGTCGGCGTCAACAGCTTCGCCTCACCGGAGCCGCTGCACATCGACCCCTTCCGGACACCGGCGACGCTCGCGCCGCAGGAGGCGAAGCTGGCCCGGACGCGCGCGACCCGCGACGCCGGCCAGGTGCGCGCCGCCCTCGACGCCCTCAAGGAGGCGGTCACGTCCGGCCGCAACACCATGCCGTACCTGCTGGACGCCGCGCGGGCCAGGGCGACGCTCGGCGAGTGCTGCGAGATCTTCAGGACCCTGCACGGCGGCTGGCGCCAGCCGCTCATCTGACCGCCGCCGGACCGCACCGCCCCGGCCGGTCCGGCGGCATCGTCCCCACGAAACGAGGAGAGCAAGTGGACCGCATCCGCGTGGTGATGGCCAAGCCCGGCCTTGATTCGCACTACCGGGGCACCATGGTGGTCAGCCGCTATCTGGTGCAGGAAGGCATGGAGGTCGTCTACGTCGGCAACCAGACGTCCGACCAGATCGTACGGGCCGTGCTGGCCGAGGACGCCGACGTCCTGGGCCTCTCCAGCCTCTCCGGCAACCATCTGGTGACGGTGCCGCCCGTCCTCGACGGGCTGCGCGCCCTCGGCCTCGACGACGTCATGGTGCTGGTCGGCGGCATCGTGCCCTCGGACGACGCGGAGGCGCTGCGGGCCGCCGGAGTGCACGAGATCTTCGGCCCCGGCACGGAGCTCGCCGCCATCGCGGCGAGCATCCGCGGGTTCGTCGAACGGCGGGCCGCGCGTTTCGACGAGGCCGCCTGTGGTGACGAAGCCGCGCGTGGTGACGAAGCAGCGAGTTTTGACGAAGCCATGGTCGAAGGCGCCCGGAGGCCCTGAGACCGTCTTTAGATGCATCCCAGACACGGATGTTTCCATCAATCTCCCCTGGCGGAACCAGTGGAAGGAACTCGCCGGATGAGGGATGTCGGCAGCAGTTCGGGGGCACGGGGCGACAGTTCGGGGGCACCAGGCGACGGCCCGGCGGAGCACGCCGCGGGGCTCTCGGAGCCCCGCTTGTTCATCTGGTCGGCACCGGACGAGCACGGGGAGGCCGTGCTCCGCCAGGAGCTGGCCACGCGGCTGGAGACGTCGGACCCGGAGACGTTCGGTGACACCGCGGAGGCGACCGTACGCCGCTTCGGCGGGGCCAGAACCACGCACCACCGGGTCCGCGGCGCCGTCGTGGCCGCGGACAAGGAACAGGCCGTCGGCCGGCTGCGGTCCGAGCAGCCACTGGCGCGCAGCCTCGACGGGCGGCCGCCGAGACCGGTCGGCCTGCTGTTTCCCGGCCACGGCTCCCAGCACCCCCGCATGGGCGCGGGGTTGTACCGGCGGGATCCCGTCTTCACCGCGGCGATGGACGACTTCTTCACCGCGTACGAGGCGGCCGGCGGCGAACCGCTCCTCGATGAGTGGCTCGCCGCCACCCCGAGCGTCTCCATCGACGAGGGCGATCTTGGCCAGCCGCTGCTGTACGCGGTGGGCCACGCCCTGGCCCGGATGGTGGCGAGCTGGGGGGCACGGCCGACCGTGCTCCTTGGGCACAGCGTCGGGGAACTCGCGGCCGCGACCGTCGCGGACGTCATCTCCGCCGAGGACGGAGCGCGGCTGATGGCCGCGCGCTCGGGCACCTACGCGCCGGTCGTGGCCGGCGGGCTGCTCGCCGTCGCGGCGAGCCCCGACCAGCTCGCGCCGTACGCGGTCGGGCCGATCGGCGTGGCCGTCGTCAACGGGCCGCGGCAGACCGTCCTCGGCGGGCCCGAGGCCGAACTCGCCGCGCTGCACCGGACGTTGCGCGCGGACGGGTACACCGCCCGCCGCACCCGCATCAGGCAGCCCTTCCACACCCCGCACGCGATCGTCTCCGCGGACCTCTTCGAACCGGCCTTCGCGGACGTGCGCCTCGCTCCGCCCGCCCTGCCCCTGTACTCGTCGTCGAACGCGGCCCGCGTCGGGGCGAAGGACGCGACCCGGCCCCGGTTCTGGGCCCGGCAGATGTCCGACCCGGTGCTGTTCGGACCGGCGCTCGACCTGCTGCTCGACGAGCACGAGGTGCTGCTCGTCGAGGCGGGCCCCTCGCAGGCGTTGACCACGCTGGCCCTGCGCCATCCCGCGGTGGCGGACGGCCGCAGCGCGGCGGTGGCGCTGCTTCCGGCGAAGCCGGGCCCGGCCGCCGCGGACCGCGAAGCGGCCCTCACGGCCGCCGCCCGCATGTGGCTCGAAGGCCATCGCCTCGACTGGCGGGCTGTCAACGCCATGGCAATTACCGGCTGACCTGCTTGAGATCCATCCTTTGTCCCGACATCATCCTTGAGCAGTCGTTTTCGATTCAGCTATCCTTTCTGCACGAATCTGAAGGGCGCGCCTGGTAGTTCCTGTGATCGCGTCAACGTTAAGGAAATCGGGGATCGTCCGGCATTAGTCGAATCCTGCCAGCTCTCCTGTCGTAGTGGCTTGATCCGTTCCGCATAAGCCGGATGTGTCGCAGTGTCGTAACTGGATCAAAAATTCACATGGGGGAATCATGGAGTTCGCGGTATTGGGCACGCTCATGGCCATGGACGGTCAGGCGGACTGCACGCCCAGCGCCCCCAAACTCCGCAGGGTGCTGGCCACTCTGCTGCTGCGCGCCAACAAGCTGGTTCTCGTGGAGACCCTGGCCGAGGAGCTCTGGCAGAGCAACCCGCCGCCGACCGCGATGGCGACGCTGCAGACGTACGTCTACCAATTACGCAAGTCCCTGGGGTGCGACGGTCGTGACCGCGAGGGCATGATCCGCACCCGCACCGACCCGTCCGGCTATGTGCTGACGGTGGATCCCGAGCAGGTCGACCTGGTCCGGTTCCGGAACCTCCTGGGCCAGGGGCGGCGCGCGCTCGAGGAGGGCCGGCCCGAGCTGGCCTCCGACCTGCTGCACCGGGCCCTGTCCCTGTGGCAGGGCCCGGTCTTCGGCGGCGTGCACAGCGGCCCGGTCCTCGAAGGCCACGCGGCCTACCTGGAGGAGGAGCGCATGAACGCCCTGGAGATGCGCATCGACGCGGACCTCAGGATCGGCCGGCACCGCGAGCTCGTGTCCGAGCTCAAGTCCCTGACGGCGGTCCATCCCTTGCACGAGTGGTTCCAGAGCCGATTGATGATTGCGTTGCATCTGTCCTCGCGGCGCGGCGAAGCCCTGGAGACCTTCCACCGCTACCGGCATGTTCTCCAGGAGGAGCTCGGTCTCGAACCGAATCCGGAGATGCAACGGGTTCAGCACGACATATTGAACAGTGAACCGACGAGCTGGTACGGGATCGACCGTGTGTATCCGGCGGTTGACTGACCGTCAATTGACCGGAATTCGCAATTCAACGGGTTCGATTTCCTGGATCGCAAGGGCGGCTGACTCCTCAACAATTCGGGGACCGGTGCAGACATGTTCACAGCCGCTTGACGAGTTGGTTCCACGCCCGGCGTTCGGCGGGGGTGAGCGGGATGTCGGACGGCCCGTGCGGCGGAATTCCGGTGTCGGACGGTGCGGGTCCGCATTCCGGCCGGTGCGGGAGCAGCGGGTGGCCGAGCGTCTCCGCCAGCTGGGCGGGAGGCAGTGCGCCGTAGAACGCCCCCGTCGCGGTCAAGCCGTCGACGGTGGACCGCCAGACGGCGGCCATGCCCCGCCTGATGCCTCGCAGCAGTCGGCTCGGGCCCGTGTGCGGCGTCATGAGGCCTCCGTGAACGTGTGGCGGCCGGGGCGGAGCCGACGGCCAGCGGCCGGCTCCGCCCCGGTCCTGGGTGCGGATGGATGGTGTGCATGCGGGGGCGCCGGGCGTCAGTAGGACGCCCGGACCGCGTACATGTCCCACGGGCGGCGGGTGGTGTCCTGGTAGGGGCGCAGACCGGCGGTCTGGTCCTTGTGGTCCGGGCCCTCGTCCCAGGAGCGGAAGGCCTCGACGCTCTCCCACTCGCTCATCACCACGAAGGCGTCGTCCTCGATCAGCGAGTGCAGGAGCTCGTTCCCGAGCAGCCCGGGCGTGCCGTACAGCGTCTTGCTGATCTCGTGGTACGCGTCCTCGACGGGCGTCGGCCCCTCGGCGGGGGCCCGGCAGTAGAGGAGGATGCGGATGCGGTCGCCCGCACCCGCAGCCTCGCCGCTCCGGTCGCTCACCGGGCCACCGCCGCCGGCTTCTCGAGCGCGTGCACCACCGTCATGGTCCACATGGCCCCGCCGGAGCGGAACGGGTGCAGCTTCTTGCGGTGTTCGAGGTGCTGGTCGCTCTGCTCGAACTCACGGAAGCGGGGCTCGGAGACCCACTCGCTGAGGATGTAGTAGACGTGCTCCTCCTCGTCGCTCCGCATCAGCCACTGGCCGAGGTTGGCGGGGTGGCCGGTGACCACGTTCCCGATGTCCAGCCAGGTGCGCTCCCACTCGTCCGCCATGCCGGGCCTGATCTCCGCTCGGAGCAGGACCCGGAAGGTGCCGCGCTCGGATGCCATGGCTCAGATCCCCCCGTCGACGTGGATCGTCTCGCCCGTGACGTAGCCGGACAGGTCGCTGGCCAGGAAGAGGACCGCACCCGCGATCTCGTCCGGGCGGCCGAGCCTGCCCATGCCGGTGAGGCCCCGGTAGCGCGACTGGACCCGCTCCAGCTCCTCCGGCGACGCCTTCTCGAACTCCTCGGTCTCGATGACACCGGGCGCGACCAGATTGACGCGGATGCCCTGCGGGCCGAGCTCCTTCATCAGCGAGCGCGTCAGCCCGATCAGACCGGCTTTCGACGCGGTGTAGTGGGCGCGCTGCGGGATGCCGACGACGGCGGCGCGCGAGCCGACGGTGATGACCGACGAGCCCTCAGAGAGAAGCGGAAGCGCCTTCTGGATCACCAGGAAGGGCGCGGTGAGGTTGGTGTCGAGGACCCGGCGCCACTCGTCCAACGGCAGCTCGGCGAACGGCACGTGGCTGATCACGCCGGCGTTGTTGACCACGACGTCCAGCGCGCCGAGGCGCTGCTTCGCCGTGGCCATCAGCCGCTCCACGTCCTGCGGGTCGCTGACGTCGGCCTTGACGACGTGATGGTCGCCCCCGATGCCCGCAAGCTCCTTGACCAGGCTCTCGACCGACTCGCTCTCGGTGCGGTAGCAGGTCACGACCGAGGCGCCTGCCCGGGCCAGGGCCAGGACGATGCCGCGGCCTATCCCGCGGGTGCCGCCGGTGACGAGCGCCCGCTTTCCGGTCAGATCGACGTCCATGGTGATGCCTTTCTCGTGTGGTGAAGCCGAGGTGAGTGGTGGTGCGGAGGTGAGTGCTGGTGCCGCGATCAGTGGTGGTGCCGCGTGCAGTGGTGGTGCCACGTTCAGTGGTGGTGCCGAGGCGGGTGCGGCTCAGCGCACGGGCCGGCACTCCAGGACCGTCCACCGGCCCTGGGCGGGCTCATGGGTCAGCTCGAATCCGGCGGCGTCCAAGAGCTCCCGCCACTCCGGCAGCGTGCGCTCGCGCCCGCCGAAGCGGAGCATCATGTCGAGGTCGAGGAACTTGCCCTGATCCCACTGGTTCGGCGGCGCGAGCACGTGGTCCAGGACGAGCAGCCGCCCCGCCCCGCCGTCCCCGAGCGCGGTACGCACGTTGCGCAGGATCCGTACGGCGTGTTCCGCGTCCCAGTCGTGCAGCACCTGCTTGAGCAGGTAGAGGTCGCAGCCCGTGGGCAACGGCTCGAAGAAGTCGCCCGGCACGATCTCGACGCGGTCCGCGACCCCCGTCCCGGCCAGGTGTTCCCGGGCCGCGGAGACGACGCTCGGCCGGTCGAGGAGGATGCCCCGGGCCTTCGGCGCGCTCTCCAGGACGGCGCCGAGGAAGAAGCCGTGCCCACCGCCGATGTCCGCGATCCGGGCGAAGCCAGTGAAGTCGTACTGCCCGAGGAAGAGATGGGTGGTGGAGCGGCTCATCTGCGTCATCGCACGGTCGAACAGGCCACCGGCGTCCGGATTCTCGCCGAGGTAGTCGAAGAACGGCCGGCCGTAGACGTGCTCGAACGACGGGGCGCCGGTCCGTACCGTGTGCAGCATCTGCCCGTACGGCCGCCGCACCGCGTCCGATCCGTTGTAGAGCACCAAGTCCCGCACGCTGAACGGAATGTCGCTGCGCAGACCCACCGTGAGGTCCGTCTCCGCGAACCGGTGGCCGCTCTCCTCGCAGAGCAGCCCGAACGACGCGGCGCACCGCAGCAGCCGGTACAGGGAGTCGGCGTGGCTGCCGGTCTTCTCGGCCAGCTGCTCCACGCCGAGCGGCCCGTCCGCCAGATGGTCGGCGATCCGCAGCTCCGCGAGGACGTAGAGCACTTCGCTGACGCGCCGGCCGTTGGTCAGCAGGATCAGCTGGACCGGCGCGGGCAGGGACCGCGGGTCGGGAGGGCCGCCGATGGCGCTGTCCACACTCATGGGGCAATCCGCCCTTTCCGGAGCTGTTCTGGCGCTTCGTGGAAGGGAGCCAGAGGAGGTGGGTGGGAGTCGGACGAGGTGGGGGAGTCCGAGGAGAGAGGAGAGGAGAGGAGAGGAGAGGAGTGGAGTGGAGTGGAGCCGGGGGACGTGGACGGGGTCAGAGGAGGATCCCGGTGTCGACCACGAGGACCGCGAGGGCGACGACCACCAGGGCGGTGCGCACCCGGTTCCAGTTGCTCCACCGCACCCGCGGATCCAGCTGCTCCCAGTTCGGGGGGAGCGCCTGCGGGTCGACCGTCGCGATCCACCGGTTGATCGGCACGTTCTTCGTCAGGGAGACGACGATCGCGCCGACGAGCAGCAGCGCGGCGGCCACGAACAGCGCGGTGGCGTGGGCCGTCGGCGCGGCGACCGCCAGGACGAGATCGCACAGCAGGGCGCTGAGCATGCACGCCGGCATGAACGGGTCGAACCGCGTCACCATGAACTGGTGTGTGGGCACGTACCGTTCGGTGGGCAGCGAGAGCAGCAGGGGCGCCCCGCCGAGCACCGCGATCATCAGGCCCCCGGCGGCCAGGCCGTTGCCCAGCAGCGCGACGGGAAGAAGAACGCGTACGAGGTCCACGGCTCAGTCCCGCCGCCAGACGTAGAACGGCTCGGCCATCGCGTCCTTGGGCTCCGCCCAGGCGGGGTCGTAGGGGCGCATGTACTGGGCCAGCTTGTCGTGGATGTCCTGGTACAGCGGGTGGGCGCGGGCCTTGTACAGGTCCGGCTTGATGTCCGCGTCCGACTCCACGAGGTGGAAGTACAGGTCGTGGAAGCGGAACAGGGTCCGCCGTCGCGCGCCGATGAGATGCGGCAGTTCGCTCGCGTCCGACTCGGCGAAGATCTGCGCCACGGCGGAGGCATCGGCCGGGTCCATGCGGGCGACGATGAGCGTCCGGTCGGTGTGTTCCATGCGCTGTCTCCCGTTCGGTGTCCGACTGCGGTCGGCAAGAGACTGGCAAGGGGAAGTCCAAGGGCACTGGAGACCGACTGAAGGGTGTTCTTCAGCTGTTTCCGATGGCGCGTGGACCGGCTGCCTGGACCATCCGGGAAGGACAAGCCCACCGGCGGACAGGGAGCGTCATGGCTTTCATCGCGATCAGCTACAAGGTCCGGACGGGCCACGAGGACGACATCGCGGAGATCTTCTCCGAGCGCAACTTCAAGCGGGCCGACTCCGCCGAGTACCGCGACGAACAGGGGCGCGCGGCCGGCCGCAACGTCTCGACAGGCCTCTTCATCGAGGGCGAGTTCATGACCCGCGTGGTGCAGTTCGAGGGCGATCTGCGGCAGATCGGCCCGCACATGGGTGCCCAGGAGGGCGTCAAGGAGGCGGAGCGGAGGCTGTCCCCGTACCTCCAGGTCCCGCGGGACACCCAGACGGTGGCGGGGTTCCGGGAGTACTTCCAGAACGCGCTGATGCAGTGCGTCTTCCAGGAGGCCCGCGCCGAGCGCTCCGCGCAGCTCGCCGCCTGGGTGTACCGCGTCAAGGCGGGCCACGACGACGAGATCGGCGAGGTCTTCGAGAAGGTGCAGGGCGCCGTGTTCGAAGGAACCGGTGCCGAGCAGGGCCCGCTGCTCGCCTCGGCGGCGTTCGTGAAGGACGCGTACCTGGTGTGGGCCGTGCAGTACGAGGGTGAACTCGGCGATGTCGTCGGCCATCTGACGAGCAGCGGGATCGCCCGGCAGACCGAGGAGGGCCTGCTGCCGTACCTCGCCGACGCGCGCCCCGCGGCCACCCCCGAGGAGTTCGGCGCCGCAACCATGCGGCGGCTGCAGATGCTCTCCGCCGAAGTCCCATAAGGAAGAGGCGGATCGCGCATCCCGGCTGCCCGCCGCACGAACCGGGCGGCGGGCAGCCGGCCGCGGCAGAGCGCGAGCCGCACCCCCTACGTCGTCAGCCAGCCGTGGTGCTGGAGCACCAA